>JAJXTQ010000035.1 GCA_021783685.1 Pseudomonadota bacterium
TCATTCCACAGAAGGGCATCGATCTCATTCTGGACATCCTGCCCGAGCTCATGGCCTTGCCGGTCCAGTTGGTGTTCCTTGGATCCGGGATGCCCGACATGGAGCATCGCCTGCGCCAGGCCTGTGCCAGCGCGGCAGGTCAGGCGGCCTGCCGCATCGGCTTCGACGAAGGCTTGGCGCATCGCATCGAGGCCGGGGCCGATCTCTTCCTGATGCCGTCGCGCTTCGAACCCTGCGGACTGAACCAGCTCTACAGCCTGCGCTATGGCACTCCCCCCATCGTGCACCGCTGCGGCGGGCTGGCGGACAGCGTGGTCGATACCGATGCGTCATCCCTCGCGACCGGCACCGCCAACGGATTCCAGTTCGCACCGGCGACGTCCATGGCGCTGCTCGATGCCGTGCGGCGCGCTCTAAAGTGTTACAACGACAAGGACACATGGCACAAAATCGTGCAAGCCGCCATGGCGCAGGATTTCAGTTGGGCGCACAGCGCCGGCCGTTACCAGACGATTTATGCACAGCTCCGCGCTCCGCTGCAGCACGACCCATCGCGATAGGGTTGGCCCAATCCCTGCTAGCACGAGTGACTGGCGCTGAGGTCCCCGTCGCCACCGGAACTTTCCGGCATTGCCGCAATCTCATTTCAGCCGGCCTCGATCGACACGACCTCACCGCACCAGCGACCGCACGGAGCAATTCGCTCCCGGTCCTTGCGCCAAAAGGAGACTCGCGATGAGACAGGACTCTCAATTCGGACGGCTTTATCAGGAGCGGGTCATCCAGTTGCGCGGCGGACAGGACGCCACCGACCGGCGCTGGGAGATCTGGTCCCTGCAGCAGCAAATTGGTTTCGATCCCTGTTTTGGCACCGACGTCCGGTATGCCTGCGAGCGCAACGGTTGCCCTTGGCGCGCCGAATGCCAGAGCCTGTGCGCCGACTGGAAACGCTGAACACGCCTGCGCCGGTGCTGGCCGCAGCCTGAGCGCATGGTTATGATTGCGCCATGGCCGCCCCCGCTCCCGAAAACATCTACAGCGTCAGCAGACTCAACCGGGAAGCCAGACTGATCCTGGAGGGCGGTCTGCCGCCGATGTGGGTGATGGGCGAGATCTCCAACTTCGTGCAGGCCGCGTCCGGACACTGGTATTTCAGCCTCAAGGACGCTCAGGCGCAGGTGCGGTGCGCCATGTTCCGCAACCGCACGACCGGCGTGCCGGTCAGGCCGCAAAATGGCCTGCAAGTCCAGATCCGGGCGCAGGTCAGCCTTTACGAGCCACGCGGCGAATTCCAGCTCATCGCCGATCAGATGCATCCGGCCGGCGCCGGCGCCCTGCGCATGGCCTTCGAGGCGCTGAAGGCGCGCCTGGCGGCCGAAGGTCTTTTCGACCCGGCCCGCAGACAGCCACTGCCGGCCTATCCCCGCAGCATCGGCGTCATCAGCTCCCCCACCGGCGCAGCGCTCCGGGACATTCTGCATGTGCTCGCTCGCCGCTATCCGCTGGCGCCGGTGATCCTCTATCCCGTGGCCGTGCAGGGGGTGGATGCGGAACCGCAGATCGTCAGAGCCCTGGCGCTCGCCGGGATGCGGCGTGAATGCGACGTGATCATCCTGGCCCGTGGCGGCGGATCACTGGAAGATCTGTGGGCATTCAATCTCGAAACGGTGGCGCGGGCGGTGCACGCCTGCCCGATTCCCGTCGTGAGCGGCGTCGGACACGAAATCGACTTCACCATCGCCGATTTCGTCGCCGACCTGCGCGCCCCGACGCCGTCGGCGGCCGCCGAAAGCACCGTGCCCGACCGCATCGAACTGGCGCACCGACTCGACCAGTTGCAGGCACGGCTTTCCCAGCGCTCGCTGGCCAGCCTGAAAGCCCAGCGGCTCCACACCACACAACTCGCCCATCGGCTCGGGCAATGTCACCCCGAGCGCCGCTTGCAGCGTCAACGCCAGTTGCTGGATGAACTGGAAGCCCGGCTGACGCGGTCGCTGCATTTCCGCATCGATCGCCTGTCCCATCGCCTGGCCGCGCAGCGCAGCCGCTTGTGGGCCGGGCGACCCCATGTCCGTCTGCGACATGCCCAGGACCGGCTGACGCGCGCGGGCGCCGCGCTGCACCGCGCGATCGACGGCCGCCTCGTTGAAAACGCACGTCGCCTTGCCGCCGCCAGCCGGGCGCTCGACGCGGTCAGCCCGCTGGGTACACTCGAGCGCGGTTACGCCATCGTCCGACGCTGGCCCGACGGGGCTGTGGTGCAATCCCCGGAACAGGCACCGGTGGACACCCGGCTGCAGCTTCGACTGCGCCACGGATCCCTGCTGTGCCGGGTGGACGCCATGGCGGATGGGGAGACACCGTCATGGTAGATCCGCGACTGCCCATGCCGCGGGTCATCAGATGGATGCAGCGGCTCGGTCTGCTGGGCCTCCTGTCGGGATGGATGTCCGTCGCCTGGGCCTTGATGCCTTCCACGCCGGTACCGGGCGGCATCGTCGTACTGGACCTGCCGCCCGAGGCACGGCAGGCGCGTTACGAGGACCGGCCGCTGTGGATCATCGGCGCAGACGGCGACGCCAAGGCGCTCGTCGGGCTTGCCCTGACCGCGACACCGGGCCGGCACGCCATCGACTGGGACGACACCGGCGGCGTCACGCACCGCCTTGGCTTCACCGTCGGCGACAAAACCTATCCGACCCAGAAGTTGCAGGTACCGCCCCGGATGGTCGATCTGGACCCGCCGACCGCGGCACGGGTGAAGCTCGAACAGGCCCGGATCCGTGCGGCCCTGACCCACCATCGTCCTGCCGAAGGCGATTTCCCCTGGCCGCTTGCCCTGCCGGCCGACGGGCCGACATCCAGCCCGTTCGGCTTGCGGCGGGTATTCAACGGCCAGTCCCGCAACCCGCATAGCGGCCTGGACATCGCCGCGGCCGAAGGTCAACCGGTGCGGGCGGTCGCCCCTGGCGCCGTCATCGACACCGGCGATTTCTACTTCAACGGCAACACGGTCTTTCTGGACCATGGTGGCGGCCTGATTTCGATGTACTGCCACCTCAGCGCCATCACCGTGGCGGTTGGTGATCGCGTCGAATCCAGCGCGCTGCTGGGCCGCGTCGGCCGCACGGGCCGGGCCACCGGTCCGCACCTGCACTGGGGCATCGCGCTCAACGGCAATCTGGTCGATCCGGCGCTGTTCCTGCGCCCCGCCGCCGACGCCCCCTAGCGCACCGATCCCGGTCCGCCAACCGGGCCATTCGCTCGCCCGCCTCACCGCCTCCGCAAGGGATGGCGTATCATGGCGCCCTCTTTTGCCTCACCGGATCGCCACCATGGCCATGGATCCTCAGGACTTCGTGCGTTTCGCCATCGGCCAGAACGCTCTGCGCTTCGGCGAATTCACGCTCAAGTCGGGCCGGATCAGCCCCTATTTCTTCAACGCCGGACAGTTCCAGACCGGCGCGGCGCTGGCTGCGCTGGGGCAGTTCTACGCGCGCGCCCTGATCGAGTCCGGCCTCGCCTTCGACATGCTCTTCGGCCCCGCCTACAAGGGCATTCCCCTGGCAGCCGCCACCGCCATCGCGCTGGCCCGGGATTTCGGTCGCGACGTGCCGTGGGCCTTCAATCGCAAGGAAGCCAAGGATCATGGCGAAGGCGGGGTCGTGGTCGGCGCGCCGCTGGCCGGACGCGTCATCATCGTCGACGACGTCATCACCGCGGGCACCGCGGTGCGCGAATCGGTTGCGCTGATCCGGCAGGCGCACGCCACACCGGCCGCCGTGCTGATCTGTCTGGACCGGCAGGAAAAGGGCCAGGGCCAGCGTTCGGCGGTGCGTGAGGTGCAGGAATCGCTGAACCTCGAGGTGGTGAGCATCAGCACCCTGGGCGACATCGAGCGTCACCTGCGTGCGCACGGCGACCCGGCCCTGCAACAGGCCATCACGGCATACCGCGACCGTTACGGCGATCCGCCCGGCCGTTGACGCAATCCTTCAGTTTGCCGCCAGAGGGTCGATGCCTCTTCTGCAGCCACGGCGTCGGAGGGACGGCATGCGCGCACGCGCCCGGTGCGGGATTTTGTTGTGTCTCCTCGGCTGTCCATCGGCCGATGCGGGCGAGCTTTACCGTTGGGCAGACGATCAGGGGCGGGTCCACATCAGCGACCGCCTGCCGCCCGGACAGACCACCTACAGCACGCTCAATCCGCGCGGCGTCCGCATCCACGACGTCCAGCCGTCGGCCGCCGAAGATCCTGCCGACGCCTTGGCCCGTGAGCAGATACGGCGGGACACCGCGAGGCTGCGCCAGAGCTATGCCTCCGAAGCCGACATCGAAACCCAGCGTGATCAGCGGCTTGCGGATCTCCGGGTGAATCTCGACTTCCTGCAACAGCAGCGCGCCGTTTTGATCGAGCACCTCGGCGGCCTGAAGACCCGGCGGGCCGCCGTGACCGAAGCCGGCAAGCCTGTTCCGCCGGTTCTGGCATCCCAGATCCGGCAGGTCACGGACGAACTGACCGCGCACGATCGGGCCATCGCAGAGCGAAGCCAGGACCTGATCGCAACCCGCGCCGCCTACGATGCCGACATCGCTGCCTATCGCAAGCTGATCGGCTCGCCGCCGACCAATGGCGCTCCGCTCAGCCCCGAATCAGCGTCCCCACGCCCGCGTCCGTGAACAATTCCAGCAATACGGCATGCTCGACGCGGCCGTCGACGATGTGCGAGGCGCGCACGCCATTGCGAACCGCCGACAGGGCGCAGGCGATCTTGGGCAGCATCCCGCCATGGATGGTGCCGTCCGCGATCAAGCTGGCCACCTGCTCCGGCGAAAGCCCGGTGAGCAAACGGCCGTCCCGGTCCAGCACGCCAGCGGTGTTGGTCAGCAGCATCAGCTTCTCGGCGCCGATGACCTCGGCCACCTTGCCGGCCACGAGATCGGCATTGATGTTGTAGGCGCAACCGTCCTCGCCGACCCCGATCGGCGCGATCACGGGGATGAAGTCGGCCTGATCCAGCAGGGTCACGATGCCCGGATCGATCCGTTCCACTTCACCGACCTGACCGATGTCGACCGCCTCGTCGGCAGCGGTGCGCAGCGTCATGCGCCGCGCGCGGATCAGGCCGGCATCCTTGCCCGAGAGGCCGACGGCGCGCCCGCCATGGCGATTGATGAGATCGACGATCTGCTTGTTGACCAGGCCGCCGAGCACCATCTCGACCACGTCCATGGTCTCGGCATCGGTCACGCGCATGCCGTCCACGAAGCGCGATTCCTTGCCGATGCGCGCCAGCAACTGGCCGATCTGGGGGCCGCCGCCATGCACCACCACCGGATTGATGCCCACCAGCTTCATCAGCACGATGTCACGGGCAAAGCCGTTCTTGAGCGCTTCGTCCACCATGGCGTTGCCGCCGTACTTGATGACGACCGTCTTGCCCGCAAAGCGACGAATGTAGGGCAGCGCTTCGGTCAGGACCCGCGCGACGTTCATGGCGGCTTCCGAATCCAGAGCCATGCGCACCTCCCCGTGCAAAAGTGGGAAATTATAGATCAATCGGCTCGGGGGCCTGGTCGGCGGCAACCCGGCATACGCCGATGATTGCGCGACCGACGCGCTTGCGACAGGACGCGCCGCTCCTCCCACCCGGCCCATCAGGCGTCGTTGCGCGCTTCACCGGCGGCGCAGGCGCAGGCCCGCAGCCACCGTCAGACTGATCGCCATCCAGGTGAGAACGGGCAGGTCGCCCCAGCGCACGTAGGGAGTCGCGCCGACACGCGGCTGCACCCGTCCCTGCAGAACGCCGACCTCGAAGGACGGCAGGCGCGCCTGCACCCGCCCGCTCGCATCGACCAGCGCGGTGACGCCGGTATTCGTCGCGCGCACCAGATCCCGGCCGGTCTCGATGGCGCGCAACCGGGCGATCTGAAAGTGCTGATACGGCGCGAAACTGCGTCCGAACCAGGCGTCGTTGCTCACGTTCACCAGCAGCCGTGCGGCCGGCAGGTCGCGAATGATCTCGTTGCCGAACACCGCCTCGTAGCAGATGAACGTGGCCACCGGCAGGCCGCGCGCGTGCAGCAACTGGGGCCGTGGCGGGCCGGCGCCGAGATCGCTGTAGGGCATCTCCAGCACCTGCATCCAACGCCGCACCATATCCGGCACCGGAAAATACTCGCCAAAAGGCACCAGATGCCGCTTGTCGTAGAACTGCCGGTCCAGGCCCAGCAAGAGCACGCTGTTGAGATAGACCCGCCGCTCCGGTTCGAAGCGCAGCAGGCCCAGCAGGATCTCGCTACCGGCAGCCGCCGCGGCGACCTGCAGTTGCGTGAGGTAGGTGCCGGCGAGTTCGTGGTAGACCCGCGGCAGCGCCGCCTCGGGCCAGACGATGAGCGGCGTGCCGAGGACCGGCTCGGTCAGCTCGGCGTAACGCATGAGGATCTCGTCGGCGCGACGCGCGTCCCACTTGTTTTCCTGGGGCACGTTGCCCTGGATCAGCGCCACCGCCAGGGGCTCGCCTTCCGGGTCGGTCCAGCTCACGGCGCGCAGGGCCGCGCCGCCGAGCCACATCCCGAGCACGACGGTCAGCACCAAGCCTCGTCCGCGACCGGATGCCGTGCGGATGAACTCCAGCGCCGCCGCGGTCCCGGCCAGGACGACCCCGATCCCCAGCACACCGAATACGGCGGCATACCCGGCCAGCGGCCCGTCGCTCTGGCTGTAGCCGATCGCCAGCCATGGAAAGCCGGTGAAGATCCAGCTGCGCACCCATTCGCCGGCGACCCAGGTGGCGGGAAATACCCACAGCCGGCGTGTCGGAGCGGACCGGCTCAGGGTCGAGGTGGCCGCCGCCGCCAAGGCGGGAATGAGTGCAAGAAACGCCACCAGCATGGTCGTCAGCAGTGCGGCGAGCAGCACGCCCGCATTGCCATGCTCGTGGATGCTGACGAAGACCCAGCTCACGCCGAAGCCGAACTGGCCGAGCCCGAACGCATAGCCGACCGCGAACGCCCGCCGGGCCGAGCAGCCGCCGGTCAGGGCCACCAACGCCCAGAGGCAGATCGGGGCCAGCGCGGCCCATCCCCACGGCGCGAACGCGAGGACCGAGCCCGCTCCCGACAAGACTGCAACCAAGAGACGCAGGCCTGGTTCGGCAATCCGGCGCACGTTCACGTCCTCGTTCCGGCCGGATGGGCGGAGATGGGTCAGGCTGGCGAGCCGTGCGCGGCCGGCGGGAGCACGGCGACCTGCACGAGATGGATGCGCCGGTTGTCGGCGCGCACCACGGTGAACTCGTAGTGATCCAGACGCACGCGCTCGCCCCGGTGCGGCAGGTGGCCGAAGGCGTTCATCAGCAGCCCTGCCACCGTATCGAATTCGTCGTCGGCGAAATGCGCGCCCAGCGCATGGTTGAAGTCTTCGATGTCCGTCAGCCCCTTCACCAGATAACGCTGCTCACCGCTCTGGATGATGCTGTCCTCCTCCCGCTCGTCATGCTCATCGTCGATCTCGCCGACGATCTGCTCGAGGATATCCTCGATGGTCACGAGCCCCGCCACACCGCCGTATTCGTCCACGACGATGGCGATGTGACTGCGACTGCTCTGGAATTCGCGCAGCAGAACGTTCAGGCGCTTGCCTTCCGGGACGAAGCTCGCCGGCCGCAGGATGTCCTGCAGGTTGAAACCCCGGGACCCCATCGGTCCGGGAAAATAACGCAAGAGGTCCTTGGCGATCAGAATGCCGACGATCTCGTCACGGTGTTCGCCGATGACGGGATAGCGCGAAAAGCCGGATGTCACCACCTCCGCGATCAGGGCCGGGAGGTCATCGTCCCGGCGCACCACCGCCATCTGCGCGCGCGGGATCATGATTTCCTCGACGTGCATCTCGGTGACGTCGAGCACCCCCTCCAGCATGCCCAGCGTATTGGCGTCGAAGAGCCCGCCCTGCTGCCCCTTGCGCAGGATCTGCATCAATTCGTCACGATCGTGCGGTGCGATCTGCAGGAGATTGAGCAAACGCTCCCGCCAGGATCGGCTGGCAGGAGCGCTGGGACTGGGTCGTTCATCGCTGGAGGACATGGGCATTCCGGGTGTTGAGCGAAAGGGATCCATCCCGCGCGTCATCCTCGTCGCGATCCCGGTAGGGATCCTCGAATCCGAGGATGGCCAAGATGGCGACTTCGCGGGACTCCATTTCCCGGGCGTCGGCATCGTTGAGATGATCATACCCGGCCAGATGCAGAATTCCGTGAACGACGAGGTGGGCGAAGTGGGCGCGCGGCGACTTGCCCTGCTCCTGCGCCTCGCGCATCACCACGGGCGCGCAGATGACCAGATCGCCCAGATAGTCGTCGGTGAGCCCCGGCGGCGCCTCGAAGGCAAAGGACAGCACATTGGTGGGACCGTGTTTGCCCCGATAAGCCGCGTTGAGCGCCGCCGATTCGGATTCATCCACCAGGCGCACCGTGCCGCCACCGCGACGCTCCACCCGCGCCAGCGCAGCCGCGATCCAGCGGCGGAAGCTGGCCGCCGCGGGAATACCCCGGCGCGGCACGGCATACTGGACGCCCCAGGCTTCATCCATCGCCACGCTCCGCGTCGCGCGCGTAGGCATCGACGATCTGCTGCACCAGCGGATGGCGCACGACGTCCTGACTGGTGAAGCGCGTGAAACTGATGCCCTTGAGGCCGCGCAGCACCGCTTCGGCATGGCGCAAGCCCGAGGTCACCTGCCGCGGCAGATCGACCTGGGTGGTGTCCCCGGTGATCACGGCGGTGGAGCCAAACCCCAAGCGGGTCAGGAACATCTTCATCTGTTCGGCCGTCGTGTTCTGCGCCTCATCGAGAATGATGAAGGCCTCGTTCAAGGTCCGCCCCCGCATGAAGGCGAGCGGCGCGACCTCGATCTGGCCGCGCTCCATCAGTCGCTCGACCTTTTCCGGCCCCAGGAGGTCATGCAAGGCGTCGAACAACGGGCGCAGATAGGGATCGACCTTCTGCGCCATGTCACCGGGCAGAAACCCCAGCCGCTCGCCGGCTTCGACCGCCGGCCGCACCAGCACGATGCGCCGCACCTGCCCCCGCTCGAGGGCTTCCACGGCCGCTGCGACGGCGAGATAGGTCTTGCCCGTGCCCGCCGGGCCGATGCCGAAGTTGATGTCGTGCGTGAGGATGGCGCGCAGGTAATGCTGCTGGTTGGGCCCGTGGCCGCGCACCAGGCCGCGCCGGGTCCGGATGGCGATCGGCTCCTCCCCGGGCGCCGCAGGGGATTCCGCCAGCCCCGCCTCCTGCAGCAACACGTGCACCTGCTCCGGCCGCAGCGCTTCGTCGCGCGCCAGTCGGTACATTTCCTCCAGCAGAGATGCTGTGCGCGCGACGGGCTGGGTCTCGCCGAGAATCTGAAAGTGATTGCCGCGATTGCGGATCTCGACCCCGAGGCGGCTTTCGATCTGGCGCAGGTTCTCGTCGAAGCGACCGCAGATGCGGGCCAGACGGGCATTGTCGTCGGGTTCGAGCGTGAGCTCGCGGACGTCCTGCACCGGCACACCGGCTTCAGGCATGCGCGGTGACCTCCGCCGCGATCACCTCGCCGCGCAGGGAATTGGATTTCAGCGCGGCGATGCGCACGGGGACCATGCGGCCCACCCAGTCTTCCGGGCCGGCGAAGTTGACCCAGCGGTTGCAATCGATGCGGCCGGTGAGTTCCAGGGGATTCTTGACCGACGGGCCTTCCACCAGGACCTGCTGCGTGGTGCCGAGCAGTCCTTCGCAATAGCGCCGGCCATGGGCCTGGATCGCCGCCTGCAGCCGCGCCAGCCGCGCCTCTTTTTCCACCAGCGGCGTCTCGTCGGGCAATGCGGCGGCCGGTGTGCCCGGTCGCGCGCTGTAGATGAAGCTGAACGCCTGGTCGAAGCCAACGGCATCGATCAGCCTCAGGCTGGCCGCGAAATCGGCCTCGGTTTCCCCGGGAAATCCCACGATGAAGTCCGTCGAGAGCGAGATGCCCGGCCGCACCTCGCGCAACCGCCGCAGCCTCGCCTTGTACTCCAGCACGGTGTAGCCGCGCTTCATGGCCGCGAGGATGCGATCCGAGCCGCTCTGCACCGGCAGGTGCAGGTAGTCGGCGAGCTTGTCGATCTCGGCATAGGCGTCGATGAGGGGGTCGCTGAACTCGAGCGGATGGGAGGTGGTGAAGCGGATGCGTGCGAGATCGTCGATCTCGGCCAGATAGCGGATCAGCCGCGCCAGATCGGCCGTCTCGCTGCCGCCCATGGCGCCGCGATAGGCGTTCACGTTCTGCCCGAGCAGGGTGATTTCGCGCACGCCCTGATCGGCCAGCGCCAGGCATTCGGCCAGCACGTCATCGAACGGCCGGCTGACTTCCTGCCCGCGCGTGTAGGGCACCACACAGAAACTGCAGAACTTGCTGCAGCCTTCCATGATCGACACGAACGCCACCGGCCCCCGGGCCCGCGGTTCGGGCAGGCGGTCGAATTTCTCGATCTCGGGGAAGGACACATCCACCCGCGCCGTGCGCTCGCGCCGGACCCCATCGATCATCTCCGGCAGACGATGGATGGTCTGCGGACCGAACACCAGATCGACGTAAGGCGCCCGGCGCAGCAGGCTTTCGCCCTCCTGGCTCGCCACGCAGCCGCCGACACCGATCAGCAAGTCGGGACGCGCCTGCTTCCATTCCCGCCAGCGACCCAGTTGCGAGAAGACCTTCTCCTGCGCCTTCTCCCGCACGCTGCAGGTGTTGAGCAGCAGGACGTCGGCTTCCTCGGGGCGATCCGTGGGCACGAGCCCGTGCGATGCGGCCAGCAGGTCCGCCATGCGCGCCGAATCGTAGCTGT
>JAJXTQ010000036.1 GCA_021783685.1 Pseudomonadota bacterium
TTTTAGGAAAACCTGCAGCGCAACGTGTTTTCGGGCAGCGGCGAGGCCGGTCGCAAGATGGCTGCGGCCGACATGCCCTGACCTTGCGGTTCTCGGAGACTACTCATGGCGCAAGTAACGGGTAAGCGCGGGCTCATCGGCGAAATGAACGTCGTTCCCTACATCGACGTCATGCTGGTGTTGCTGATCATTTTCATGGCGACGACGCCCTTGCTGTCGCGCGGTGTGCAGGTCGACTTGCCCAAGGCCGATGCCAAGCCGCTGACGCTGGAGGATCTGGAGGACAAGAAGCCGGTCATCCTGAGCGTCGATGCCCAGGGACGCATGTTCCTCAACCTGGTGGACGGCGGCGACCGCGAGGTCGACGAGGACACGATTCTGAGCGAGGTCGGCGCGGTGCTGGCGCAGCGGAAGGACAATCCGGTTCTGGTCCAGGGCGACCATACCGTCGACTACGGGCGCGTGGTGCAGGCGATGGTGATCCTGCAGCAGGCGGGCGCGCCGAACGTGGGGCTCATGACCGATCCCCCGCCCGACTCGGACCGTCGGCGGCGCTGATGGCGGAGAACGACGCAGCCCAGCCGGCGGGGCATTCCTCCCGCGCGCGCTACCTGGGCTTTTCCATCGGTTTGCATCTTGCGCTGGTGCTGATTCTTGCGCTGGCGACGCTGTGGCCTCGCTCGCGCCCGGTCCAGCCCAGCGGCGGCACGATCATCCAGGCGAACCTCGTGGACACGCGCGAAGCCAATCGCCAGGCTGAGCGCAAGCGGGAGCAAATGCTCGCCGACCGCCGGCGGCAGGAAGCGGAGCGCGAGCGTGCCGAGCAGGAGCGTGAGGCGCGTGCGGAAGCGGCGGCCGAGGCGAAGCGCCAGGCCGAGGCCGATGCCAAGGCGGCTGCGGAGGCAAAACGGCAAGCCGCGGCGGATGCCAAGGCCAAGGCCGCAGCGGAAGCCAAGGCCGCAGCGGAAGCCAAGGCCGCAGCGGAAGCCAAGGCCAAGGCCGCGGCGGATGCCAAAGCCAAGGCCGAAGCGGACGCCAAGACCAAGGCCGCGGCGGACGCAAAAGCGGCTGCCAGGCAGAAGGCCGATCTGAAAGCCAAGTCGGACACCGAGGCACGCGAAAAGGCGGCGGCCGAAGCGGCTCGGAAGAATCTGGAGAGCGACGCCAGGGCCAAGGCTGACGCTGCCGCCAAAATGAAGGCCGAGGCGGCGGCTCAGCAGGCTGCGGACGCGAAAGCCAAGGCCGCCGCCGAGGCGCGCGCGAAAGCCGAGGCAGATGCCAAGGCCAAAGCCGCGGCTGAGGCCAAGCGTCAGGCCGATGCGGAGGCCAAGGCGGCTGCGGAGGCAAAACGGCAAGCCGATGCGGAAGCCAAGGCCAAGGCAGACGCCGAGGCGCGTGAGAAGGCGGCCGCCGAGGCGGCCCGCAGAAAGGCGGAAGCGGAAGCCAAGGCGAAGGCGGATGCCGAAGCGAAGGCGAAAGCCGAAGCCGATGCCCGCGCCAAGGCCGAGCAGGCGGCTCGCGAAGCCGCGATGCGCGCCGAACTGGCCGCCGAACAGGCGGCCCGCGACGCGGCATTGCGCGCCGACCTGTTGTCGCGCTATGTCGGCGCCGTATCGCAGGCCGTCAAGCGGAACTGGCTTAGGCCGCCCGTTGCCGATACGCTGGGCAGCTTCCGGTGCGAACTGCGCGTGTCGCAGACCCCGTCCGGGCAGGTAACGTCCGCGCGTGTCGTCAAGAGTTGCGGGGATCCCATTCTCGATCGTTCGATCGAGCAGGCGGTATTCCGCGCCTCTCCGTTGCCGCCGCCGCCGCCCGAGCTCGTGGACCAGGCGCGGGATCTGCTGTTTGACTTCAAACCCTGAGGGGAATCGATGACCACGATGAAACGGCGCGTCCTATGGATGTTGGGATTGCTGATGGTTTCGGTGCCGGTGCTGGCCGAGCCGTTGCGCATCGAGATCACCGAAGGGGTCAGCAGTGCGCTGCCGGTGGCTATCGTGCCGTTCGCCGGCGCGGAACAGGCCCCGGGGGCGCCGGTGCATGCCATCGTCAACGCCGATCTCGCCCGCAGCGGCCGCTTCGACACCTTGGCGACCGGCGAGATGCCGCAGCAGCCCAGCACCCTCGAGCAGATGAACATCCCGGCCTGGCGCACGACGGGCGTGAACTATGCGGCCGTGGGCCAGGTGGTTCCGCAGGGCGGCGGCAGCTATGTGATCCGCTTCCAGATCGTGGATATCCCCCGCGGGCAGCAGCTTGCCGCATTCCAGGTGCCTGCCAGCGCCGATGACATGCGCAGCGCCGCGCACCGCGTCAGCGACCTGATCTACGAGCAATTGCTGGGCGAGCGGGGCGCGTTCAACACGCGCATCGCCTATGTCAGCGTTCCCAATCGTCCGCGCGTGGCACAGCCGGCCGAATATCTGCTGATGGTGTCGGATGCCGATGGCGAGAATGGGCGAACGGTGCTCCGGTCCAAGGAGCCGCTGATGTCGCCGGTGTGGTCGCCGGACGGCCGGCAACTCGCCTATGTGAGCTTCGAGTCCGGGCGTTCCCAGATCTTTTCGCAGGATCTCTCCACCGGCAAGCGGCGCCTGCTGTCTTCGCGGCCGGGGATCAACGGCGCGCCGAGCTGGTCGCCGGACGGTCGCCGCATGGCGGTCGCCTTGTCCGATGGTCCCAACACGCACATCTATCTGGTCGATCTCGAGACGGACAGCCAGCGCCAGATCACGCAGGGCGCGGCCATCGACACCGAGCCCACCTGGTCGCCCGACGGCAGCAAGCTGGCGTTCACCTCCGATCGTGGCGGCCGGCCGCAGATCTACGAAATGGACGTGGGGAGCGGGCAGATCCGGCGCATTACCTATCAAGGCAACTACAACGCCCGCCCACGCTACAGCCCGGACGGCAAATCCATCGTCATGATCCAGGGTGGCTCGATCTTCAAGATCGCGGTGCAGGACTTGCAGAACGGTACGGTGCGCGTCCTGAGCGGCGGACCGGAAGACGAATCCCCCAGCTTTGCCCCGAACGGCGCCATGATAATCTATGCCAGTCAATACGGCGGCAGTGGCGTCCTGTCGACCGTGTCCTTCGATGGCAAGGTGCGTCAGCGCGTGGCGGGGACCGGCGATATCCGCGAGGCGGCCTGGTCGCCGTTCCGGCCGCGCTGAATGCAATGGACCAAAGATCAACAATTTCTTGGAGTAACGGGTGATGGGGCGGCTTGCGAAATGGATGGTGGTGGGGATTGCAGTGCTGGCACTGGCTGGATGCGCCGGCAGCGCCAAGAAGAACGCGAAGGCGGGCGCTGGTGGTGAATGGGCCGCAGGTGCCGGCGGTGCGGAAACGACGCCGCTCGGCGAGGGCGGCGGGCTGCGCGGCGACGAGTGGGGCGCCGTGGAAGGGGCCAATGCCGGCAACAACGCCTACGGGTCGCCCAGCGATCCGCGCGCTGCGGCGCTGCAGTCGCAGGTCATCTACTTCGAGTACGACAGCAGTGTGGTCGGGCCGCAATATCTGGAGGTGGTCCGTACCCACGGCGAATACCTCAAGAAGAACCCCGGCGCGCGTGCCAACCTCGAAGGCCATACCGACGAGCGTGGTTCGCGCGAGTACAACATCGCGCTCGCCCAGCGGCGCAGCGACGCGGTCATGCAGTTGCTGATCGCGCAAGGGGTTTCCGCCAGTCAGTTGTCGTCGGTCAGCTTCGGCGAGGAAAAGCCCGCCGCCTACGGGAATGGCGAAGACGCCTGGGCGAAGAATCGCCGCGTCGAGGTGCGTTACGCGCAGTGACCGACCGCGCGGCGTGAGGGCGGGCCTGTGCCCGCTCCACCCGCCGACCAACACGAGGCCGAGATGTATCGAATGACCAAGTTGCGGACATGGGGCCTGATGGCAGGCATGGCGACCTTGACGGGCTGCGCACCCTTGCCGCCGCAGCCCCAGGAAGACCCAATCGTCTATCGTCTGAACCAGATCGAGAACCGCATCGAAAAGCTCGAGCAAGGTCAGCAGAACAGCCGCGCGATTGATGCCGTGTCGGGTCAGCAGCAGATCCAGGAAGAAATGCGTCAGCTCAAGGGGCAGATGGAACAGCAGGCCTTCCAGCTCCAGAGCCAGGAACAGCGGCTGAACCAGCTTTCGACGCCGGCAACTGCGGCTTCCGTCGCGGGTGCTGCGAGCCCACCGCCGCCCGCAGGCGAACAGGCCGCCCCGACGGACCCCTCGGCACCGGTCCCGGTGGCGTCGGCGCCGCCTGTGGCTGGCGAACAGGCCAGCTACGATGTGGCGTTCAATTTCATGAAGGAAGGACGCTACCCGCAGGCCACCGAAGCATTTGGCCGTTTTCTGCAGCAGTACCCGTCGAGCCGCCTGGCGCCCAATGCCCAGTACTGGCTGGGGGAGTCGCTGTATGTCTCGCGGGACTACGATGCCGCCTTGCTTCAGTTCCGCAAGGTGACCGAACAGTATCCGGGCAATCCCAAGGTCCCGGACGCCTTGCTGAAGATCGGCTACATCCATGCCGAGAAGCAGCAGTGGTCGGATGCCAAGACGGCACTGGATCGCGTCATCCGTGAATATCCCCAGAGCGGCGCGGCCGATCTGGCGCGCCAGCGGCTCAATCGGCTGGAGCGGGAAGGGCGCCTGCCGGGGTGAACGCCACGCAGTGTGCCGTCGGCCCGCGTCTCCGGATCACGGAAATCTTCCATTCGCTGCAGGGTGAAGCCGCCGCGGCCGGCTGGCCGACCGTGTTCGTGCGGTTGACCGGCTGTCCCCTGCGCTGCGTCTATTGTGATACCGCCTATGCCTTCCACGGCGGCACGGTCCGCGACATGGATGACGTATTGCGTGAAGTCGGGCGCCATCCGGCGCGGCATGTCTGCGTGACCGGAGGCGAACCCCTCGCTCAGGGCGAGGCCTGTCGCGCGCTGTTGTCGGCCTTGTGCGAGCGGGGGTACGCCGTTTCGCTGGAAACGTCCGGCGCCTTGTCGATCGCCGGAATCGATCCACGCGTGAGCCGCGTGGTGGACCTCAAAACGCCCGGTTCCGGGGAAGTCGACCGCAATGACTGGACCAATGTGGAACTGCTCGGCGAACACGACCAGATCAAGTTCGTGCTCGCCGATCGGCTCGACTACGACTGGGCAGTCGAGCAGGTGCGCGGCCGCGATTTGGCGCGGCGCTGCATGACATGGTTTTCGCCGGTGCATCGCAGCCTCGATCCCCGATGCCTGGCGGACTGGATCCTTGAGGACGGCTTGCCGGTGCGGCTGCAACTCCAGTTGCACAAGTTGCTCTGGGGCGAGGCCCCCGGGCACTGACCGGCGGAGGCAAGATGACACGCGCTGCGATCGTTCTGTTGTCCGGGGGGCTCGACTCCGCCACGACCCTGGCCCTGGCTCGTGGTCAGGGCTACGACTGCGCGGCGCTGAGTTTCGACTACGGCCAGCGGCACTCCGCCGAACTCGCGGCAGCGGCCCGGGTTGCGGCGCAGTTGGGCGCCCGCGAACACCGAACCGTGACGCTCGATCTGGGCGCATTCGGCGGGTCGGCGCTGACCGATCCGGCAATCGACGTGCCGAGTGCGCCGACGACGGGCATTCCGGTCACCTATGTGCCCGCCCGCAATACGATCTTTCTCGCTTACGCGCTCGCCTGGGCCGAGGTTCTGCCGGCGCGGGACGTGTTCATCGGGGTCAATGCCGTCGACTATTCGGGCTATCCGGACTGTCGGCCCGAATTCATCGCAGCGTTCGAACGGACCGCAAATCTGGGAACGCGCGCCGGCGTCGAAGGCGATTCGTTTCGCATCCATGCCCCCCTCGTGCAATGGTCGAAGGCCGAGATCATCCGCCAGGGATCGGCACTGGGGGTCGATTATGGCCAGACGGTTTCGTGCTATCAGGCCGATGCCGCAGGGGCGGCCTGCGGCGCCTGCGAATCCTGCCGGCTGCGCGCGGCGGGATTTGCGGACGCGGGCATTCCCGATCCGACCCGTTACCGGAGCTGATCGGCCGCCCTTGTCATTTGCGCTTGCTGGGGTATCATGGCGACCCGCTTCGTGTGTCTCACGCGGGCTGTTAGCTCAATCGGTAGAGCAGTGGCCTTTTAAGCCATTGGTTCCGGGTTCGAGTCCCGGGCAGCCCACCATGCGTTCCTCGCCTCCGGACCATCACCCCAAACCGGTCTGCGACAATCGGTCGCATGGAACTCCGGCCCGTTCGCCCTTATCTTTATCCTTGACGCGATCATCGCGCTCGGCGAGCGATCGCCTGCACCAGGAGAGCAAAGATGTCATCGACTGTGTCTGTGCCCGCGGGCAAGGGGTTTGGCGCTGGGATCGTGGTTCTCGCGGTCGGGCTCGGCGGTCTCGCCGTGCAACATATCGAGCGCTATCTGGACGTGGTCTGTCTGATGCGCGGGGAATGCTATGGGCGCGTCGACTGGGCCTATTGGCTGACCCTGATCCCGCCACTCACGCTGACGGGTGTGATCGCGTCGGCGCTGCTCATCCTGCTGGCCGGGATCGCCGGAAGCCGGTTTTCGCTGCGGATGATCGGACAGGGCGCGATGCCGGATCCCGCCGTCGTCGGTTCCGTCGCCCGGGTCCGCCGCAATCTCGCCGGCTTGGGCACCGTGGCGCTGATCGGATTCGGCGCCGTCGCGTTCTGGTTCACGCGGCTGTAGGCGCTGCCGGCCGGTTCTGACCGGTGCTGCGGCCGCCGGGTCGCGGCAGGGATGCCTTCCCGGCCGCTCTCATGCGGCGACCGGGAAGGTGGTGAAGGGGAATCGCCGGACCTGATGGCTGCCGGGTCTGGCCGACGCTCAATTGCGCGGCGGCGCGGCCACCGGCACGCCCAGTTGCGCCAGCGTGTCACGCGCCTGTTTCCCGACGGGGCTGTCCGATTGGGCCGCGATTCGCAGGTGACTGACGGCGCCTTGCTGATCGCCGCGCGCCAGCGCAAGTTCGCCCAGCGCGTTGTGGGCTGTGGCGGTGGGCAGCAGGCCGACGCTCCTTTCGAGGTATCGGGTGGCGTCCGCGTTGCGCTTGAGTTCCTTGGCGGCAAGGCCTGCGCCCACATAGTGCTGGTAGTAATCGCCGTCCAGTGCCAAGGCACGCTGATAGTCTGCGAGCGCTTCGGCGGGCTGTGATTTCTGCAGCGCCACGAAGCCCTGCATGCCGTGGAACAGGGCTTCCTTCGGTTGCAGCGCAACGGCGCGTGCCGCCAGGTCGCCGGCCTTGGCGTAATCCTTGTTCGCCACGGCCTTCACCGCTTCGTCGTAAGCGGCATAGGCCGGTTGATCGCGCAACAGGGTCGCCATGCGCGCCTTGAAGCGATCCGTATCCACCTCGCCTTTGGCACCGAGCTGCTGGGCGCGCAGCCGATTCTGCGCCACACGTTCGGTGGACGGCGGATGGGACGCGAGCAGCCCCTGCAACCAGCCGCTCTGTCGTCCTTCCGAAAGGCGCACGAAGGTCTCCTGCAGGCTGACCGCCGCACTCGGGTCGTAGCCCGCCCGCGCCATGTAACCCATGCCGTAGTGATCGGCCTCGAGTTCCGCTTCACGGCTGTAGCGTTGATTGACCACGGACGCCGCCAATGCGGCGGTGCCCACGGCGAGCGGCGCATAGCGCTCGTTGGCGCTGCCTGCCGCCACGGCCGCTGCCATCACGCCAGCCTGCAGCAACAGCCCGCGCTGCATCTGCTGGGCGCTGTGCCGGGCTGCGGCATGGGTGATTTCGTGCCCCAGTACCGCGGCGAGTTCCGCCTCGTTGTTGAGGGCCGTCAACAACCCGCGGTTGACGGCGAGTTTGCCCCCGGGCATCGCCCAGGCATTGGGAACCGAGCTGTTCAGGACCACGAACTCGTAGGGCAGAGCCCGGTCGGAGACGGCGGACAGCCGCTGGCCGACTTCCCGCACATAGGCGCCGACTTGCGGATCGACCTTGTAGAGTCCGCCCTGCATCTGCTGGGCGGGGCCGTAATTTTCCGCGCCGAGGCCGATTTCCTGCTGTGTCGAGATGATATTCAGCTCGTTCTGCCCGGTGACCGGATTGGTGGCGCAGCCGGCGAACGACGCCAGTGTCACCGCGATGGACAGTTGACGGATGATGCGGCGCATGTCGGACCGGTCTCCCGTTGCGTGGTGACGCCCGGTGGGGCGTCGCGATTTGCCTCTTGGACGGCCCGCAACTTTGCGGGTTCCGCGAAGTCTACATCGACTGTTCCGGGCCGGTGAGAGCAGACTGTTCCTGAAGGAGCGCCATCCATGTGCAAACGCTTTGCGATTTTGGTTGTTTCGATGTTGATCATGCTGGCGGGGGTGTCATCGCCCGCGGTCGCCACTCTGCCCGCCGCGTCCCTGCCGCCCGAAATCCAGGCGCTCGGCAACGACTGGCAACTGCAGGGCAATGCCCGCTTCCGCAAGTATCTGGTGAATGTCTATGACGGTCGGCTGTGGACCGCCGCCGGGCGCTACGATCCGCAAGGCCTATACGCGCTCGATCTCACCTACGCCCTGGCATTCAAGGCCAAGGACCTGGCCGACCGTTCGGTGCAGGAAATGCGGCGCATCGGCGCGGTGGACGCGGATCGTCTGACGTCGTGGGGTGCGGTGATGCGGCGCGCATTTCCCGAAATCAAGGCCGGCGACCGCCTGATCGGTGTCAATCTGCCGGGGCGCGAGACCCGGTTTTATCTGAATGGAAAGCTTTTTTCGACGGTGTCCGATCCCGCGTTCGGCCCGGCATTCTTCGGGATCTGGCTGGACCCGCGGACCAGTGAGCCGGCTTTCCGGCGTGAGTTGCTGAAGCAGGCAAATACGTGAGTCGCGGCTCCGGGCCGGCGCCCGAAGCAGAGCGGGTGCGCCTCGACCGCTGGCTGTGGGCCGCGCGCTTCTTCAAGACCCGGGCGCTGGCGAGCGAAGCCGTCGCGGGCGGCAAGGTGCATTGCAACGGCGCGGCCGTCAAACCCGCGCACGCGATCCGGATCGGCGATGGTTTGCGTGTACGGCGCGGGGAGGAAGGTTTTGACCTCGAGGTCAGGGGGCTGTCGATGCGACGCGGCCCTGCGTGCGAGGCGATCATGCTGTATGAGGAAACCCCGGCAAGCCACGCGCGGCGAGAACGGGAGCGGGAAAACCGGCGGCTCGCCCCGGCTCCGGATCCCGGCGGCCGTCCCGACAAGCGTGCGCGTCGCCGCCTGCTGGCGTTGAACCGCAGCGCCTGACCCCAAGACAGCCGTCACGCGATCCGCGCTGCTTGATATACTGCCGAGGATTGCTTGCGGCAGGAAATCCCAGTGCCCCTCGATGTGCGAACACCGCCCGTTGCCGTGGACCTGATCATCGAGATGAACGATGGATCGGATGCGGGCATCGTGCTCATCGAGCGCCGCTATCCACCGTTCGGCTGGGCACTGCCCGGCGGTTTCGTCGAGATGGGCGAAACCCTGACCGCGGCCGCCCGGCGCGAGGCCCGGGAGGAAACCGGTCTCGATGTTACCCTGCAAGCGCTGCTGGGTTGCTATTCCGATCCCGCCCGGGATCCGCGGGGACAGACGGTCAGCGCGGTTTACATCGCCACCGCCTCCGGCACGCCGCTCGGCGCCGATGACGCGCGCGCCGCGTCGATCTTCACCCGTGAACGCCTGCCGGCGCTCGCTTTCGATCACGGCCGCATCCTGGCCGACTATTTCGATTTTCATCGACAAGGGCGCCCCGTTCCGCTGGAGTGACTGGGCAGCGCCTGCCGATTGACGCTCTGCCGGCGCCGATCCGCCGGCGGGGGCCAACGAAGAGACCGCTTGCGGAGCGACCCTCCCCAGGCGGATGTTTGCAACCCCCGGGCTGATCCCCCGGTTCAGGAGATGCGCTGCCCATGACTTATCGTCACATCCAGGTGCCCACCGAGGGCGACAAGATTCAGTTCGGGGCCGACGGCCGCCCGCAAGTGTCCGACCAGCCCATCCTGGGTTATGTCGAGGGTGACGGCATCGGGCCGGACATCACCCGCGCCTGTCTGCGGATCTGGGACGCCGCGGTGGAGGTCGTCTACGGCGGCCGTCGCAAGATCCACTGGTGCGAGCTGTTTCTCGGCGAAAAGGCCGCCTCGCTCTACGACGGAAACTACTATCCCGAGGAAACGCTGACCGCGTTGCGCGATCTGGGCGTGTCCATCAAAGGCCCGCTCACCACGCCGGTCGGCGGCGGTTTCCGCTCCCTGAACGTCTCGCTGCGCCAGGATCTCGATCTGTACGCCTGCGTGCGGCCGGTGCGCTATTACGCCGGCGTGCCTTCGCCGGTGCGCGAACCCCAGTCGATCGATGTGGTGATCTTTCGTGAGAACACCGAAGACGTCTACGCCGGCATCGAGTACGCCTCCGGCACGCCGGAGAACAAGAAACTCGCGCAGTTCCTGCGCCAGGAGATGGGCGCGGAGTTCTTCGAGGATGCCGGTCTCGGCGTCAAGCCCATCAGCCCCTTCGGCAGCAAGCGCCTCGTGCGTCAGGCGATCCAGTACGCGATCGACCACGGTCGCGAGAGCGTGACCCTGGTGCACAAGGGCAACATCATGAAATACACCGAAGGTGCGTTTCGTGGCTGGGGCTATCAGGTGGCGCGCGAAGAGTTCGGCGATCGCACCATCACCGAAACCGAGGTCTTCGAGGAACACGGCGGCAAGGTGCCCGAGGGCAAGATCGTCATCAAGGACCGCATCGCCGACATCATCTTCCAGCTCATGCTGTTGCGCCCGCAGGAATTCGACGTCCTGGCCACGATGAATCTCAACGGCGACTATCTGTCCGATGCCATCGCGGCCCAGGTCGGCGGGGTCGGCATC
>JAJXTQ010000037.1 GCA_021783685.1 Pseudomonadota bacterium
TTCGCCCGGCTGGCGAGTTATCACAACACCTATTATTACCAGAGGCTGATGGCGCGGATGCGCGCCGCGATCGCGGACGGGCGCTTTGCGGCCTTTCGCGACGAATTCATGGCACGGGAAGGGCGCGGCGCGGCGGCTGTGCCATAATGACCGCCGATTTTTGGCCCTTCGCCAACCAGCGCAGAGACGGGACGACACTTCATGAGCTTTTTCATTGCCGACGCCTGGGCCCAGCAGGCGCCCCAGCAGCCCAGCCTGTGGATGAACCTGCTGCCCCTGGTGGCGCTTTTCGTCGTGTTCTATTTCATCCTGATCCGGCCGCAGACCCAGCGCGCCAAGAAGCACCGCGACATGCTCGCCGGGTTGACCCGTGGCGACGAGGTCGTGACCACCGGCGGGATGGCCGGGCGCATCGTCGAGATCGGTGACAGCTTCGTCGACCTGGAGATCGCTGACAAGGTGGTCGCCAAGGTCCAGAAACAGGCTCTGGGGGCGATCCTGCCCAAGGGCACGCTCAAGAAGAAAGCCTGATCGGGCCGGGAAAGGGTCGCTTCGATGAATCGCTATTCGTGGTGGAAGAATGCACTGATCCTGCTGGTGCTGCTGACGGCCTGTCTGTACGCGCTGCCGAATCTGTTCGGCGAAGATCCCTCCATTCAGATCACCGGCGCGCGCAACGCGCCGGTATCCGCCGAGACGGTCCAGCGCATTCAGCAGGTGCTGACCGACAACCAGATCTCCCCGCGCCGGATCGAGTTCCAGGACGGCCGGGTGCTGGTGCGCTATCTGGACGCCGAAACCCAGCTTCTGGCGCGGCAGAAGCTGGGTGAGGCGCTGGGCGGTGACTATGTGCTGGCGCTCAACCTCGCCTCGCGCACGCCCGCCTGGCTGCTGGCGATCGGCGCGCGTCCCATGAACCTCGGCCTCGATCTGCGCGGCGGCGTGCACTTTCTCCTCGAAGTGGACATGAAGGCCGCGATCAATCAGCGCCTGGAGCGCTACGAGGCCGACCTGCGCCGCGGGCTGCGCGAGATCGACGTGCGCTACGTCAGCATCGAGCGGCGGGGCGATGCCCTGGCGGTGACCCTGCGCGAAGCGGCGGATCGGTCCAAGGCCGCCGATGCGCTGCGTAAAGCCTACCCCGAACTGGCCGTGTCCACGCCGCCGGAGCGGGTGGACAGCCTGATGCTGCGGCTCACGGAGGCAGACCAGGAGCAACTGCGCAGCGCCGCGCTGCAGCAGAACCTCAACACCCTGCGCAACCGGATCAACGAGTTGGGGGTCGCCGAGCCGCTCATCCAGCAACAGGGCAAGGATCGCATCGTCGTTCAGTTGCCGGGCGTGCAGGACACGGCGCGTGCCAAGGAAATTCTGGGCGCCACGGCGACCCTGGATTTTCGACTGGTGGACATGGACGCGGATGCCGCCCAGGCGGCGCGCACCGGCCAGATTCCGGCCAGCAGCAAGCTCTACAAGACCCGCGACGGTTATCCGATCCTGCTCAAGCGGGAAGTGATCGTGACCGGCGATCAACTCGTCAGTGCATCGTCGGGCTTCGACGGGCAGTCGGGCGGGCCCAGCGTCAACGTCACGCTGGACAGCCGCGGCGCGGCGCGCATGGGCGACACCACGCGGACCAATCTGGGGCGCCAGATGGCCGTGGTCTTCGTCGAGAACCGCACCGACCTGCGCATCGAAAATGGCCAGACCGTGCGGGTGCGCCGCACCGTCGAGGAAGTGGTGAGCGTCGCCACCATCCAGGGCATCTTCAGCAAGAATTTCCAGATCACCGGTCTGGCGCAGCAGGAGGCGCGGGATCTGGCACTGCTGCTGCGCGCCGGCGCTCTGGCGGCCCCGGTCGACATCGTGGAAGAACGCACCGTCGGCCCCAGTCTGGGCCAGCAGAACATCGAGCAGGGCTGGGACGCCGCCGTGCTGGGCTTTCTGCTCGTCGTCGTCGTGGTCGGCGTGTATTACAAGGTGTTCGGGCTCATCGCCAATCTGGCGCTGCTGTTCAACGTCATCATCCTGGTGGCGCTGATGTCCGTCCTGCAGGCGACGCTCACACTGCCGGGGATCGCGGGCATCGTGCTGACGGTGGGCATGGCGGTGGACGCCAACGTGCTGATCTTCGAGCGCATCCGCGAGGAACTGCGCAATGGCAGCACGCCGCAGGCCGCGATCTATGCCGGCTACGAAAAAGCCTTTGCGACCATTGCCGATTCGAACATCACCACCATCATTGCCGCGGCGCTGCTCTTCGGGCTGGGGTCCGGTCCGGTGCGCGGTTTCGCGGTGACGCTCTCGCTCGGGATCATGGCCTCGATGTTCACTGCCATTACCGGGACGCGCGCGCTGGTCAACCTGATCTACGGCAACCGGCGCGTCACTCGCCTCTCGATCTAGGAGTACCTCCATGGAACTGTTTTCGCCCAACTCCAGGATCGATTTCATGGGCCAGCGCTATGTCTGGTTCGCGATCTCGGGCGTGATGATCCTCCTGTCGATCGTGGGGCTGGGTGTGCGGGGGCTGAATTTCGGCATCGACTTCACCGGCGGCCTGGTGGTCGAGGTGCGTTACCCCGAGGCTGCCAATCCCGAGGTCGTGCGGGAAACCCTGGCGCGGGGCGGCATGGCGGAGGCCCAGGTCCAGCGCTTCGGCGCCGACCGCGATGTCCTGATCCGCCTGCCGCCTCAGGAGGGCGACGCCAAACAGCAAGGGGATCATGTGCTGACCATACTGGCCAGCCATGACCCTGGCGTCACGCTCCAGCGCGTCGAGTATGTGGGGCCTCAGGTCGGTCAGGAACTGGCGGACCAAGGGGGGCTGGCCTTGCTCATCGCCATCACGGGCATCCTGCTCTACGTCGGATTGCGCTTCGAATTTCGTTTGGCGGCGGGGGCCATCATCGCCCTCGTGCATGACGTCATCATCACCGTGGGCGTCATTTCCTGGACGCAGGTCAGCTTCGATCTCAGCGTGCTGGCGGCGGTGCTGGGCATCATCGGCTATTCGATCAACGATTCCATCGTGATCTTCGACCGCATCCGCGAGAATTTCATCAAGCTGCGCGGGCTGGCGGCGGTAGAGGTCATCAACAAGTCCGTCAATCAGACCCTGTCGCGCACCATCATGACCAACCTCACGGTGTTCCTGGTGCTGCTCGCGCTGCTGATGCTAGGCGGGGACACCCTGCGGCCCTTTTCCATCGCCATGGTCGTGGGCTCCATCGTCGGCACCTATTCGACCATCTATGTCGCCAGCAGCCTCGCCCTGCAGATGGGTGTGCGCCGGGAACATCTCCTGCCCGCAGTGCGCGAGGGGCCCAAGGACCAGCTTTGAGTCCTCGGCACGGCGGGCCGCGCGTCGTCGCGGCTTGGGGGCGATCCGCTCAGGGACGGGACTGGATGCGCAGCATGGGCGTGAGGTGAGGCTCGATCTCGCGCACCAGCGCCGCGAACAGACGCGGGTTGCCGCAGACGAGATTGCCCGACTCCATGAACCCCTCGGGTTCGCCTGAAAGATTGCCCACGATGCCGCCGGCTTCCTGCACCAGGATCACGCCGGCCGCGATGTCCCAGGGCTTCAGCCCAAGTTCCCAGTAGCCGTCGAGCCGGCCGGCGGCGACGTAGGCCAGATCCAGCGCTGCGGATCCGGCCCGGCGGATGCCGGCCGTCTTGCCGGCCACGGCCTGCAACATGCCGTAATAGGCCGGCGCATGGCTGAAGTCACGAAAGGGCAGCCCCGTGCCGATCAAGGCGCCTTCAAGACCGCGCGCAGTGGCCACGCGAATGCGTCGATCATTGAGGAACGCCCCGGAACCGCGCGTGGCGGTATAGATCTCCCCGCGCGTCGGGTCATGGATCACGCCGTGCTCGAGTCGTCCGCGGATGCGGATGCCGATCGACACGGCGTAGTGGGGCAGACCGTGGATGAAGTTGGTCGTGCCATCCAGGGGATCGATGATCCAGGTGACCTCGTGCTCGCCGATCTGGCCGCCTTCCTCGCCCAGAATCGCATGGTCGGGATAGGCCCGGCGGATGATCTGGATGATCTCCTGTTCGGCCTGCCGATCGATCTCGGTCACGAAATCGTTGCGCTGCTTGGCCTCTACGGTCAGCGCGTCGCTCTGGCCGGCGGCGCGCAGGATCACGTCGCCCGCGCGACGGGCAGCCCGAACGGCGATGGTCAGGAGAGGATGCATAGCCGGGCCCGCCTTTGGTGATCGTGACAGCAGACCGGCCGAACGGCCGGGGGCGTGAGCATAGCAAAACTGCCGCAGCCCGGCGTAGTCCCGCGTCCCGCGCCAAGGGCGGTGCGTCCGCCACGCCCTTGGCGCCGCCCGGCGACCAGGCCGCCCGACCCGGCGCCCACTCCGCCGGCCCGCGCCCACGCCGTGGCTTTGCCTGAACATGGCCTTGGGGGCGAACTGCCCCAAGACGCGCGCCAGGCCTCCCTGGCCGACACACGTCAAGACCATCGACAAGCGACCGGGATCAGACGGGCCGGTTTTCGTTGGGGTTGCGCACGGGGCCCATGCGCTCGAGTCCTTCCTCGAAGGACATCTCGGGGAAACGCTCGCTGTAGCCTCTGGCCGTGTCGTAGATGCGGTCGAGCCGGGCGCCGGTGTCCAGTTTCTTGAGGTCGTTGCGTTCGATGTAGAGCAGGTCCAGCAGTTCGTTGTAGGCCGTGGCCTCGTCGATCGGCAGCACTTGGAACGTGGCGCCGCCATAGGGCACGGTGTAGCGTTTGGACAGATCGATGTTGTTGCAGAACAGGAAATACTTGCCGTCCGCGGCGAGGGCGTCGCCCAGCGCCTCGACCAGCAGCGGCAGATAACCGAACGACAACAGATAGCAGCACAGGAAGGGGAGGGTCGGTGTGCCGGATTCGGCGACGAGCATCACCTGCTCGGCGAGGATTTCGGGTGGTCGCGCCTCGTCGGCGAACTGGGGCGCGAACTTGAGCGCCAGTTCGCCGCGAAAGCCATAACGGCCGGCCACGCCCGTCGGACCCTTGAACACGGGGTTGAACAAGCGGCGCTCGGCTTCGAGGGCGGCGAGCGGGGAGTCGAGAACGGCACTCATGAGGGTCTTCCTGAATGGGTTGGCTGTTGGAATCAGAGCAATCGGCCGGGTCGGACGCGTCCGTTCATGGATCGATCGTTTCCGCCCCCGTGCATGCAGCGCGCAGGATCAGGAGCTGGCCGCGTGCGGTCGGGCAAAGGTGCGTCCGGGCCGCTGACGGACAGGCATACACGGCGTGTCTGTCCAAGCAAATGACGTGCCGCCCTGAATTGAACGCGGATGATGGTGTAAGATAATGATTTTAATTGAGATTAGGCTGTGGCGTGCGATCTTTGTCTGGTGACGGGCATCAGGGAACGCTGCCTTGTCGCCTTTCGGACACAGGTCCACGCCTCCTGCCGGGCGCCGATGCTGCGGCGGCGGTGGATCTTGCGACTCGAAGCCGGCCGCACGATGGTCCAGTCTTCCGCTGCGCCAGCCGGCCACACCGGGCAGGCGTCTACAGGGCAATCGCCTAGCCGCGTTCGTCGCCCGGTTCCCGCCGGTCGAACGAGACCGCCTTGATGAGGGCGCACACCGGCTGGCCCGGTTGCAGGTGCAGGCGGTCGACCGATTCCCGCGTGATGCGCGCACGCAGGCGCTGGGTGGGCGCACCCGCGAGTTCGAGCAGCACTTCGGCATAGGCGCCGGCCGGCTCGGCGTCGATGGTCAGCACGCGCGCCTCGAGCTGGTTGCGGATGCTGGTGTCCGGAACGTCATGCAGCGCGATGGCCACATCCCGCGCCCGCACACGCAGGCGCACCGGCGTGCCCGCCGCGGCGTCGATGTGCGGCAGCGTGAGGCGCTGGCCGGCGAGATCGAATTCGGTGAGCGCGAAGTCCGTGATGTGCCGCAGCACCTGCACGCGCAGCAGCGCGCCGGCCTCGAAGTGGCCGGACACGGCCTCGGCCGCCGGGCTTTCCAGCACCGCGTGCACCTCGCCGCGGGCGGTGACGCGGCCGTGGGCGAGGATCAGCACCGCATCGGCGAGCTGCGCGACCTCCTCCACGGCGTGCGAGACGTAGATCAGCGGGATGCGAAAGCGCGCCGGCAGGGCGCGGATGTAGGGCAGCAGCTCGGCCTTGCGTTTCAGATCGAGCGCTGACAGCGGTTCGTCGAGCAGCAGCAGGCGCGGGTTGGCGAGCAGCGCGCGGGCGATGGCGACGCGCTGGCGCTCGCCGCCCGACAGGCCATCGGTGTGCCGATCGAGCAGCGGTGCGAGGTCGAGCGCCGCGATGACCTCGTCCAGCGCCGGAGCCGGCGCGCCATTTGCCGGCCGGGCGCGGCTTTGAGCAAAGCGCAGGTTGCCGAGCACCCGGCGGTGCGTGAACAGCCGCGCGTCCTGGAACACGTAGCCGATGCCGCGCCGGTGCGGCGGCAGGATCACGCCGGCCGCGCTGTCCGCGAGCACGGTGCCATCGAGCGCAATGCGCGCTCGATCCGGCGTTTCGAGACCGGCCAGTGCCCGCAGCAGCGTGCTCTTGCCGCTGCCGGACGCGCCCATCACGGCGGTGATGCCCGCGAGTTCCAGCGCCTCCTCCACGTCCAGCGCGAAACCTGGATAACGCAGCGCGAGCGCGATCTCCAGCCTCACGCCGCGTGCACCGGGTAGCGGCGGTTCAGCGCGTACACCAGCACCAGCACGCCGAATGAAAACGCCAGCAGGCCGCCGGCGAGCACGTGCGCGGCGGCGAAGTTGAGCGTCTCCACCTGCTCGTAGATGGCGATCGAGATCACCCGCGTGCGGCCGGGGATGTTGCCGCCCACCATCAGCACCACGCCGAACTCGCCCAGCGTGTGCGCAAACCCGAGCACGATGGCGGTGAGATAGCCGCGCGCGGCGAGCGGGCTCGCCACGGTGAAGAAGGCGTCGATTGGACGGGCGCCGAGCACCGCGGCAGCTTCCAGCGGCCCGCGTCCCACCGCCTCGAACGCCGCTTGCAGCGGCTGCACCACGAACGGCAGCGAGTACAGCATCGACGCCAGCACGAGGCCGCTGAACGAGAAGGTGAGCGTGTGCCCGGTGAGCGCGAGCCACGGCCCGCCGAGTGCCCCACCCGGCGCGAACAGCACCAGCAGGTAAAACCCCAGCACCGTCGGCGGCAGCACCAGCGGCAGTGCGGTGACGGCCTCGATCAGCGGCTTCAGCCGCGTGCGGGTGTGCGCCAGCCACCAGGCGAGCGGTGTGCCGACGACGAGCAGCAGCGTGACGGCGACCCCGGCCAGACGCAGTGTGAGCCAGACCGGGCCGAGGTCGATCGTCATGTCCTGGGTGCCAATCATTCAGGGCGCCGGCAGGTCGTAGCCCAGCGCCGCGATCACCTCCCGCGCCGCCGGTGTCTTGAGGTAGTCGAGCAGCGCCTTGGCGGCCGGGTTGTTTTGGGCGCGGGTGATCAGGATGGCGTCCTGCTTGAGCGGCGGGTACAGATTCTGCGGCACCCGCCACTGGCTGCCCGGTTTGCCGCCCGCGAGGACAGACGAGTACGCCACGAAGGCGGCTTCGGCGGCGCCGCTGCCCGCCATCGCATAGACCTGCCCGATGTCCTCGGCGCGGACGATCCTGTCCTGCAAACCGGCCCACAGGCCGAATTGTTCGAGCGCGCGCTGCGCCGCCGCGCCATAGGGCGCGACCACCGGATTGGCGATGGCCAGATGCCGGAATGCGCCGGCCTTCAGGTACGCCTCACCGTCGCTGAAGGCGCCCGGCTGCGGGCTCCACAGCACGAGGCGGCCGATGGCGTAGGTGAAGCGCGAGGCCGGCACGCCGAGACCGGACCTGGCCAGCAGCTCGGGCCGCTCCGCGTCGGCCGACAGCAACACGTCGAAGGGCGCGCCCTGCTGGATCTGCTGCAGGAACTTTCCGGACGAGCCCAGCACGATGGTGAGCTGATGACCGCTCGCCTGTTCGAAGCCGGGTTCGATACGCGCCATGGCGGCGGCGAAGTTGGCGGCCGTGGCGGCGACCACTTCGGCGGCGCGGGCTTGGGAAGCGGGTAACTGCGCCGCTGCAATGCAGAGCATCACCAGAAAAGAGCGTAGGGATGTCACGGGCTGAATCTCCTGAGGTCATGAATCGTCTGCGTCGGCGGATCAAAAATCCACATGCAGGCGCGCGCCGATGATCGATGGTTCGTCCTGATCGGCCGCGTTGCCGGGCCGGTCGAGTTCGAGCACGCGGATGTAGTTCAGCATCACGCGGATGTTGGAGGTGAGGTAGCCGTTGACGGCCAGCGTCAGATTGCGTTCCTCGCCGCCGATGATGCCGCCGTCGTTCAGATCCACCTCGCTGACGCGGGCCGCCAGTTCCCAGGCCCCGATGCCGCCAAGCCCCACGCTGGCGTTGGGTATGACGCGGTCGAACACGCCCTCGGCTGCCTTGTAGGGGCGGCGCTCGCCGGTCAACAGCCAGGCCGCCTGCGCGTACCAGCCGGAGAAATCGACATCATTGCTGGCCTCGTCGCCGTTGAGGGCGGTGCGCATGTACTCGCTCTGGAAACTCACCGGCCCCCACAGGCCGGCCAGTTCCACATTGGCCGATGTGAAATGGTCGGTGTCCGACAGGAGGCCTGAGTCCACCAGGAACACGCCGGTCACATTCGATTCGGGCTTGCTGCGAAAGCGCAGCGCATTGGTCGAGTCATCGGGCTCATGGCGGCGTGCCCCGGCGCCCAGATGCAGGACCGCATCGGAGGTCAGGATGGGCGCGTAGGTGCCGCGGGCCGCCACGTTCCAGCCTTCGTCGCCTTCCTTGTCGACATCGCCGTCGGGCTTCTCGCCGAAGACACCACCCGCCAAACTCCAATTCGTCCCGGCGCTGCGCAGCTCGGCGCCGATGCCGCGACCGGGCGTCAGGATGTCGTTCACGCCGCGTTCGAGAAAGAGCGTGGTGTTGTCGCTGGTGAGCTGCTCCATGCCGAACGGCATCTTGAAATTGCCCACCGTGAGCAATGCCGGGGCGAAGCCCTTGTAGCGCAGGTAAGCGTCCGTGATGCCCCTGTTGCGGGTGGTGGTGTCGGCGAATTCATACTCGAACATGTAATCGAAATCGCGCGCCAGCGTGCCGCGCAGGTACATGCGCGCGCGGCGGAAATCGGTCCCGTCGCCCAGATCCTGCTTGTCCTCGTCATACGCCGCCGCATCGACGTCCAGACGGCCACCGGCCTGGAAGCTGAAATCCCCGCTCGGCGACTGGAATTTGAGGCTCTTGCCGTCGCTGACCGGGCGGATCATCGTTGTCGATTCGACCTTTTGCCGCGCCTGGCGCTCGGTGTCGAGTTGATTCTGGAGGTTGTCGACCAGATGCTCGAGCTGATCGAGGCGTTGCTGCAGGGCTTCGAGGTCGGCGGGCGGCGCTTCCGCGGCATGGGCCGGGGCGAGCGCGACCACACCGACCATCGCCGTGGCGATGGTCGGGAGTCGCATGGGATTCTCCTTGAGGTCAGTTTGGTTGGGAAGTCGGGTTTCAGGCGTTGACGCCCAGGATCACGCTGCCGGCCTTGAACACGGCGCAGGCCCGGCTGCCTTCGGTGAGCGCGAGGCTTTCGAGGCTGTCGAGGGTGATGATGGCGCTGATGGTGGCGCCGCCCGGCAGGTCGATCACCACATCGGCGTTCACGCTGCCACGCGTGATGCGCGCGACCTTGCCGCAGAGCCGATTGCGGGCCGAGAGCTTGACCTTGGGATCATCCTGGGTGATCAGCACCGACGGTGCCTTGACCAGCGCCCACACCTCGCTCCCGAGCGCCAGTTTGAGTTCGGCCAGGCTTTCCATGGTGACCATGGCGACCAGATGGTCGTGCGTGTTGAGGGCGATCGCGACCTCGGCATTCACGGCGCCACTCTGGATGCGGGTGACGGTGCCGAAAAACTGGTTGCGGGCACTGGTTTTCATGGCCAATCTCCTGATGAGGGTAAGGGTTTCCGGCTGATCCAGCCGCGACTGCAACTGGATCAGAAAGCGGCGCTGGTGTTCCAGCACCAGACGATGCGTGTGCACCAGGCGTTGGCCGGCCTGCGTGAGGTGGGTGCCGCCGCCGTCGTTGCCGCCGCTGTGCGTCGCCACCAAGGGCTCGCCGGCCAGGTTGCGCAGCGCATCGACGGCGTTCCAGGCGGCGCGATAGCTCATGCCGACGGCCTTGGCGGCCTTGGCGATGGACCCGGTCCGCTCGATCTGTTCGAGCAGGTCGATGCGCGTGTCCTCCACGGGCGGCTGTTGGTCCGCCTCCAGTGCAAGGCGTCCCTTGAGTTGCCAGCGGGGCTGCGGCGCCATGGGGGTTCTCCTCGATGCGTGATGCAAAATTTTACATAACGGCTGATGCGAAGCGCGACTGTTTTCACACAGAATCCGTGCCAAGCCGTCCTGGATTGGGTGTTACGAGTTATTGTTCCACGAATTCATGTATTTGTCGGCCCGTTGTGCTCGCCGAGCCCGTCGAGATGCGGATGCGCTGTCGCGAGTGGGTCATCTCTGTCTGCAACCCGACACAGGTGCTGTCGGTCATCGAACACCAGAGCGGAATTCCGCGTTTATCGGCACGAGGGTTGAGCAGGGGCGGGTTCAGTCGGTCGAGCTGATCGCGAGCGGTTGCACGGCGATGCCGGCCGCGGCGAGCCGTTGGCGCAGGGTCTGGACGAGCGCAAGGGCAGCCGGACTGTCGCCGTGAACACAGACGGTGTCGGCCGTGTGCGCGATCACCCGGCCGGTCCGGGTCATCAGCCGACCCGTGTGCAGGAGGGTGAGAACCTGCCGGGCCGCATCCTCCGGATCGTCG
>JAJXTQ010000038.1 GCA_021783685.1 Pseudomonadota bacterium
TGGCAAGGACGGCCAGCCGGGCGGCACCGGCGAAGACGCCGACATCGTCAACTGGTAAGCGATGCTGTTTGAAATCCGTGCGCTGGGGGCGGACCAGCGGGTGAATCTCAGGCTGGAGGCAGCCGACCCGGTCGACGCCGCCGATCAGGCCCGCTTGCAGGGCTTGACCGTGCTGGAGGTGCGTCCGGCCGGGGGGCTCGGGTTTTCTTTTTCACGCCGCAATCGCTTTCCCCTCGCCCTTTTTTCGCGCGAACTGCTGGCGCTGCTGAACAGCGGCCTGTCGCTGGTCGAGGCGTTGCAGACCCTGGATGAAAAAGAAGCGAGACCGGAAACCCGCAAGACCCTTGGCAGCGTGCTGAAGCACCTGTACGAGGGCGAATCCTTTTCCGCCGCCATCGGCCATTTTCCGGATGCCTTCCCGCCGCTGTATGTGGCGACGGTGCGCGCTGCCGAGCGCACCAGCGATCTGCCGCAGGCGCTGTCGCGCTACGTCGCCTACCAGGAGCAGGTCGAGCAGGTGCGCAAGAAAGTGCTGGCCTCGTCGATCTACCCGATCATTCTGATGGTCGTCGGCGGCATGGTGGCACTGTTCCTGCTCGGTTTTGTCACGCCGCGCTTCGCTTCGATCTACGCCGACAATCTCGAGCGCCTGCCGTGGGCGTCGCGCGTGCTGATGCAGTGGGGGAGCTTCGTCGAGGCGCACGCCGTCAATGCCGGCCTGCTGCTGATGGCGCTATTGGGCGCCGCGGCCTGGGCGCTTAGCCGGCCGGCGCTGCGTGCCTATCTGGCGCGGCAATTGTGGCGTCTGCCCGGGCTGGGCGAGCCGCTCAGGGTTTTTCAGCTCACGCGTTTCTATCGCACTGTCGGCATGCTGCTGTCGGGCGGCATTCCCGTGGTTACCGCGCTGGAAATGGCAGGCGGCCTGCTGCAGCCCGAGCTGCGGCTGCGTCTGGCGTCGGCCGCAGTCAGCATCCGCGAGGGCCAGTCGGTGTCGCAGGCCATGGAGCGCGCCGGGCTGGTGACGCCGGTGGCGTTGCGCATGTTGCGGGTGGGCGAGAAAAGCGGGCGCATGGGCGAGATGATGGAAGCCATCGCCACCTTTCATGAAGAGGAAACCAGCCGTTTCGTCGACTGGTTCACGCGCCTGTTCGAGCCGATCCTGATGGCGGTGATCGGGCTGGTTATCGGTATCATCGTGGTGATGCTCTATCTGCCCATCTTCGAACTCGCCGGGAGTCTGGAATGAACGCCCCCGCCACCCACCCTCGCCGCATCCGGCCGGCACAGTTGCAGCAGGCGCGCGAACTGGCCGCAAAGGAAGGCGGCTCGGTGCTGGCGGCGCTGGAGCGCGTAGCCGGGCTTGACGAAGCCACCTTCCTGGCCGAACTCGGGCAGGCCTTCGCCTATGCAACGGTGGCGATGGATCAGCTGCGCGACATGCAGCCGGCGTTCGAACTGCTGCCTTTCAACCAGGCGCTGGAACGCGAGTGCGCGGCCTGCCGCGATGGTGAGGGCCGGCTCTGGTTCGTGTTCGCCGACCCGTTGAGGCCAGAACTCCTGGAGTGGGCGGAGCGCCGGCTCGGCGGCGCGTACACCCCGGCGCTGGCGCGACGCGACGACATCCTCGCCTGGCTGCACCGGCTGGAAGGCGACCTGCGTGCGATGGACGGCGTACTGAGCGAGACTCAGGCCGGCGCCAGTGGCGAGAAGGTCGAGGAGATTTCGCTCAAGGCCATCGGCGAGGATGCCTCGCCGGTGGTGAAGCTGGTGCATTCGACACTCTACGATGCGCTGTCCGCCGGCGCCTCCGACATCCACCTTGAAAACGATGCCCAGGGCATCGTCATCAAATACCGCATCGACGGCGTGCTCAACCTGATCGCGCAGTCGCCCGGCCGTGAAATGGCCGAGCAGGTGATCTCGCGCATCAAGGTCATGGCCGAGCTCGACATCGCCGAGCGGCGGGTGCCGCAGGACGGCCGCTTCAAGGTGCAGATGCGCGGCCGCGAGATCGACCTGCGGGTGTCCATCATGCCCGGCGTGTTCGGCGAGGACGCGGTGCTGCGCATCCTCGACCGCCAGCAGCTGGCCGACGAGCTCAAGGGCATCACCCTCGACCGTCTCGGCTTCTCCGGCGATGCGCTGGCGCAGATCCGCAAGCTGTCGCGCGAGCCCTACGGCATGTTCCTGGTCACCGGGCCCACCGGTTCGGGCAAGACCACCTCGCTGTACGCGGCGATCTCCGAGATCAACACCGGGCAGGACAAGATCATCACCATCGAGGATCCGGTGGAATACCAGCTGCCCGGCATCCTGCAGATTCCGGTCAACGAGAAAAAGGGCCTGACCTTCGCCCGCGGCCTGCGCTCGATCCTGCGCCACGACCCCGACAAGATCATGGTGGGCGAGATCCGCGATGCCGAAACCGCGCAGATCGCGGTGCAGTCGGCGCTCACCGGGCATCTGGTGTTCACCACCGTGCACGCCAACAACGTGTTCGATGTCATCGGCCGTTTCCTGCACATGGGAGTCGATCCCTACAGCTTCGTCTCGGCGCTGAACGGCATCCTTGCCCAGCGCCTGGTGCGGGTGAACTGTACCCATTGCGCCGAGCCGGTGACCCCATCGCCACAATTGCTGGCGGATTCCGGTATCAGCCCGGAGGCCGCGGCGCACTACAACTTCCGCGCCGGCAAGGGCTGCGGGCATTGCCGGGGCAGCGGCTACAAGGGGCGCCACGCCGTTGCCGAGATGATGCTGCTGAACGACGAAATTCGCGAACTGATCAGTACCCGCGCGCCGATCCGCCAGGTGAAGGAAGCCGCGGCGCGGGCCGGGGTGCGCACCCTGCGCGAGTCCGCCCTCGACATGGTGCGCCAGGGTGTGACCACGCTGGAGGAAGTGAACCGTGTCACTTTTGTCGCCTAGCGTTCGCATCGCGCTGACCCCCAGCCGGGTGGCGGTGGCGTCCAGCCGCGGCTACCACGACGCGGCGGTGGCGACGCCCGGCTGGGCGGGCGCGCTGGAAGCGCTGTCGGGGCTGCTCGCCGGCGCGACCCTGCGCGGGCGGACGAGCGTGACGCTGTCGCATCATTTCGCGCCGGTGCACCTGTTGCTGCCGACGCCGGTCGTCCTCAAGCCGCTGGAGATGCAGGGCTGGATCCGCGATCAGATGGTGCGCCAATTCGGGGACGCGGGTCGCGACTGGCGGGTGACCTGGCAGGCCGAGCCGCCGGGCGAGCCCTTTCTCGCCAGCAGTCTGGAGCCGGCGCATCTGGCTGAACTGGAAGGCGTGCTGCGCGCGGCGTCCCTCAAACTGGCCGCGGTGCAGCCCTGGCTTGCGGCAGCGTGGAACCGCCAGCGCCGCCATCTCGGACGCGGCCGCGCCTGGTATGCCCTGGCCGAGCCTGGCCGGCTGATGCTGCTGGGACTGGAAGGCGGCCGCGTACGCAGCCTGCGTTCCACGCCGATACAGGATGACGCGGTCGCGGCATTGGCCGACCTGCTGAGGCGCGAGTCGCTGCTGGCGGGCGAGGATACGCCCGCGCCGCTGTGGGTCGAGAGCGCCGCGCTGCGGCCGAACTGGCAGGAGCTGGGCGGCGGGCGCAGCGTGCATCCCATCGCCGGCGGCCGCGATCCCTTGACCGCCTTGCTGGAAAACTAGAATGCACTCGCTGAAACTGGATTTTCTTCATCCCTTCCCGCGTCCGCACTGGGCGGCATGGGCGCTGCTGGCGGCAGGTCTGGGGCTGGCGGCCTGGGTTGGCTGGCAGGATCGACAGGCGCAGCATGCGCTGGACGAAGCGGTGGCGGCCGCGCCGAAGCCGGTTGCCGGCGCGGCGCGGCGCCCCGCTTCTGCCGGGGCCGGCGAAGAACAGACGGTGGCGCTTCAGGCCAGGGAGCAGCTGGCCATGCCGTGGGGCGAGCTGTTCGTGCGCCTGGAAACCAACCAGCCCAAGGGGATTGCCCTGGTCGCACTGGAGGCCGATGCACGCAAGGCGGAGGCAACCCTCACCGCCGAGGCCCGCACGACGAAAGACATGCTGGCCTGGATCGAGCAACTCAAGGCCAAAGCCGGTTTCGCGTCGGTGACGCTGGCCAGCCATGCCCTGCAGGAGAGCGACCCGCAGCAGCCGATCCGCTTTGTTCTCCGCCTGGTGTGGAGAAGCTGATGGTGCGCGCCGTCGACAGGATCCGGTTTGTTCTGGGCCGGCTCGGCAAGGTGGGGGCGGCCGGCACCCTGTTGATCGTCGGCAGCCTGGTCTACGATGCTGCCGTGGTGAGGCCGAACGAGGTTGCGCTCGGCGAGCAGCGCATGCGCAACGAGCAGGCACGGCGGGAAGCCGTCGCGCAGCACGCGCGCGCAGCGCAGGGCACCGTCGATGGGCCCGGGAAGACGGCACTGGCACCCGCCGCCGCGGCCGCGCTGCGCCGCCTGTTTGAGGCGGCCGACGAGGCCGGACTGGAACTGCCTCAGGGCGAATACCGGCTGGCCGAAGTCAAGGACGCGCACCTGCGGCGCTATCAGCTTTCGCTGCCGGTTTCGGGCAGCTACCCGGAAATTCGTGCCTTCATCGCCAGGGCGCTCAACGCCGATCCGGCGCTGGCGCTCACTGCCATCCAGTTGCGCCGCGAGCGGATCGAGAACACCGATCTCGACGTGCTGCTGAACTTCACGCTGTATCTGGAGATCGGGGCATGAATACGCGCCAGCGCTGGATCGCCCTTGCCCTGATCGTCACCCTGGCGGCGGCGTTCTGGCCCGGGAGCGAGGATTCCGACGAGAGGGTGGAAACGGCCCGGCGGGTGGGCCGGCAGGCCGCGCCGGCGACTGTTCCAGTGTCTATTCTGGCGAAGCCCGGAATGTCCACCCCGCAAGCGGCGCCGGCCGCGCAGGAACGGCTCGCCAAAATGCAGGCCAACCTGTTTCCGCGCCAGACCTGGGTGCCGCCTCCCAAGCCCTACATCCCGCCGCCGCCACCGCCACCGAAGCCGCCCCCCCTGCCGTTCAAATATATGGGGCGCTGGGTCGAGGGCGGTCAGCAGACCGTGTTCCTGCTGCAGGGCGAACAGCCGATCCCGATCCAGGCGGGTCAGGTGCTGCAGGGCAGCTGGCGGGTAGACGAAATAAGCGACAGACAGGTGATGTTCACCTATCTGCCATTGGACATGCAATCAGCATTGGGAATCACGCCATGAACAAGGCTCTTTTGACCATAGCCATCGCCCTGGCGCTTGCCGGATGTGCCACTGACAGCGCCTACCTCGAGGGCGAGCGCCTGCTGGCCGAGGGCCAGACCGATGCGGGGCTGCGCCAGCTGGAGCAGGCGGTCCGCGACGATCCGAAGAATGTGCAGTACCGCACCTCCTACCTCAGAGCGCTCGACCAGCATGTCAAGCGCCTGTTCGACGCGGCCGACGCCACCCTGAAGGCAGGGCGGGAGCAGGAGGCCGAGGCGCTGTACCGCGACATCCTGGCGATCAGTCCGAATAACCTTCCCGCTCGCACCGCGCTGAAGTCGATCGAAATCCAGCGCCGCAACCGCATCCTGGTCAGCGATGCCAGGCTGGCATTCCAGAAGGGCGAGCTGGAGCCGGCGCGCGTCAAGTTGCGTACCGTGCTGGCGCTCGACCCTGCGTACGCCGAGGCGCAGGAGCTGATGAAGCAGGTGGAAGAGAAGATCGGCAAGCCCCAGGGCGCCGAATTTCCCAAGCTGGCTGAGCTCTACCGCCGGCCGGTGACGTTGCAGTTCCGCGACGCCCCGGTGCGCACCCTGTTCGATGCGCTGTCGCGCCAGTCGGGGATCAACTTCGTGTTCGACAAGGATGTTCGCACCGATGCGCGTTTGACCATCTTCGCCAAGGACACGCCGATCATCGACGCCCTCGAGATGATGCTGCGCACCGGCCAGCTCGAGAAGAAGGTGCTGAACGACAACACCCTGCTGATCTACCCGTCGCTGCCGGCCAAGATCAAGGAATACCGCGACCTGGTGGTGAAGGGCTTCTTCCTCGGCGACACCGATGTCAAGCAGATCGTCAACCTGGTTCGCAGCATGACCAAGACCCGCGACATCTACATCGACGAGAAGCTCAATCTGATGGTGGTGCGCGACTCGCCGGAAGCGGTGCGGCTGGTGGAAAAACTGGTGAAGCTGGCCGACCGCCCCGAGCCGGAGGTGATGCTGGAGGTCGAGATCATGGAGGTGAAGCGCTCGCGGATGCTGGAGCTGGGGGTGCAGTGGCCGAACCAGTTGAGTGTCATCTCGCCTCCCGTGGAAACGCAAACCACCACCGACGGCGGCGTGGCCATCAATACCTCCAACACCGGGATCCTGACACTTGAGACCATCCAGAATCTGACCAGCGCGGACATTGCGGTATCACCCAATCCCGCCATCACCCTGCGCAAGGACACCGGTGACGCCAATATCCTGGCGAACCCGCGCATCCGGGTGAAGAACCGGGAAAAGGCCAAGATCCACATCGGCGACAAGGTGCCGGTGATCACCTCCAACGTGACCTCGACCGGAGTGACGTCGGAGTCGGTGTCCTATCTCGACGTCGGCCTCAAGGTGGATGTCGAGCCGCAGGTCCGTCTCGAGGGTGACGTCGAGATCAGGATCGGACTCGAGGTGTCCAATATCGTGCAGGTGGTCAAGAGCACCAATGGCACCCAGACCTACCAGCTCGGCAGCCGCAATGCCAACACCATGCTGCGCCTGAAGGATGGTGAGACCCAGATCCTGGCCGGCCTGATCTCCGACGAGGAGCGCAATGCCGCCACCAAGGTGCCCGGCCTGGGCGATCTGCCCTTGCTCGGCCGGCTGTTCTCCAACAACAGCGACCAGCTCAACAAGACCGAGATCGTGCTGCTGATCACCCCGCGCATCGTCCGCAACATCGTGCGTCCGGAGCTGGCGGATTCCGAGTTCTTCGGCGGCACCGAAAGCGTGGCCTCCGACCAGTCGCTGCAGCTGCGCTCGACTCCGCAGGTCCGCTCGCGTCCGGGCTTGCGGCCAGGGGCGCCAGTTGCGGGATCGGGAGCTTTGGAGCAGACCGCACCGGTGGGTCCGGTTGAATTGCCGGCGGAACCCGATCCGGTGCTTCCGCCCGAGCCGATTATCGAAGGCGGGCCGCCGGTTCAAGGGGTGCCGGTTGACGTGCCCGCGGTGCCTCCAATGCAGCCGCCCGAAACGCCCGTTAACCCGGCGCAATGAGCCCTCGCCCGTGCGCCCGCCCGTTCGGGTTCACCCTCATCGAACTGGTCATCACGGTGGCCATCGTCGGCGTGCTCGCGCTGATGGCGATGCCGCTGCTGGAGGTTGCTGCCCAGCGGCAGAAGGAAACCGAACTGCGTACCTCGCTGCGGCAGATCCGCGAGGCCATCGACGCCTATCATCAGGCGGTGAAGGAAAAGCGGATCGAGTCGCCCGCCGACGCTTCCGGCTATCCGCCGAACCTGGAAATCCTGGTCGATGGCGCGCCCGACATCACCAAGCCGGACCGGCCGAAGATCTATTTCCTGCGGCGGTTGCCGCGCGACCCGATGAACCCGGACAAGGGACTGACGCCGGCGCAGAGCTGGGGCAAGCGCAGCTCTGCCAGCCCGCCGGATGCGCCGGTTTCGGGCGAGGATGTGTACGACGTCTATTCGCTGTCCGAAGGCGTGGGGCTGAACGGCGTGCCCTACCGGGAGCTGTAGCATGAAGCGCGGCCTCAAACTAAAACGCGGCTTCACCCTGATCGAACTGCTGGTGGTGCTGGCCATCATCGCTACCCTGCTGACGCTGGCGGTGCCGCGCTATTTCCGGCATGTCGAACGCTCGAAGGAAGCGGTGCTCAAGGAGAGCCTGGCGACGGTGCGCGACGCCATCGACCAGTATCACGCCGATGCCGGCACCTGGCCGCCGACGCTGGAAAGCCTGGCGGAAAAACGCTATATGCGAGCGTTGCCGGTCGACCCGATCACCGAGCGCAGCGACACCTGGCAGATCGTCCCGCCGCCCGGCGGAGAGAGCGGCGTCTACGACATCCACAGCGGCGCCGAGGGAACCGCGACCGATGGTCAGGCTTACCGCGACTGGTAGGGCGGGGCCGCGCCGCGGGCAGGCCGGCTTTTCCTTCCTCGGCCTGCTGTTCCTGCTGGCGGGAATGGGGGTGGCGCTGGCGGCGCTCGGAACGATGTGGCACACCGCCTCCCAGCGCGAAAAGGAACGCGACCTGCTGTTCGTCGGCGACCAGTACCGCCGCGCCATCGAGTCCTTCTGGACCGTGCCGCTGCCGGTTGGCATGCCGCGGCGGCTACCGAAAAATTTCGACGAGTTGCTCGAGGACAAGCGTTTTCCCAACACCGTCAGGCACCTGCGCCGCCTCTACCGCGACCCGATGGCCGGGGGCGCCGAATGGGGGCTGCAGAAGGGGCCGGACGGCGGAATTGCCGGGGTGTTCAGCCTGTCCGACGGTCAGCCATTCAAGCGTGCGAACCTGCCCTCCGCCTACGCTTCGTTTGCAGAGGCGCAGAGCTATCGCGACTGGGTGTTCCGCTTCGACGTCGAAAAGGCCGAGCGGGATGCCGCCCAGGGCGCGAAGCCTGCTGCCCCCGCAGTCGCGAGCCCGACCCGGCCGTCCGTTCCGGTACCTGCGCCTGCCCCTTGAAGGGACAAGCTGAACCAGGGCGATTGGGGTGTTCGGACGCGCCCTGAGCGCCGCAATCGGGCAAGCCTTTTCATTTGTGCCCATGGCGGGCTTTCCCGCATCTGCGATCTGGGCGAAAATCCCACTCTTTGCTGCCCCGCCGAGCGCCTCCCGTCGCCTGGTCCGGAGCGCCGCAAGCAAGTCAAAAGGATGCCGGCACCATGCTGCTGATGATCGACAATTACGACAGCTTCACCTACAACCTGGTGCAGTATTTCGGCGAACTGGGCGAGGACGTCAAGGTCGTGCGCAACGACGAGATCGACCTCGCCGGTATCGCCGCGCTCAAACCCGACCACATCGTGGTCTCGCCCGGCCCCTGCACGCCGAACGAGGCGGGTGTGTCGGTGCCGCTGATCAGGGAATTCGCCGGCAAGGTGCCCATTCTCGGCGTCTGCCTCGGCCACCAGAGCATCGGCCAGGCCTTCGGCGGCAAGATCGTGCGCGCCAAGGAACTGATGCACGGCAAGACCTCGATGATCCATCACCTGGATACGGGCGTGTTCAAGGGCCTGCCCAACCCCTTCCGCGCCACCCGCTATCACTCGCTGGTGATCGAACGCGAATCGCTGCCGGACTGTCTGGAAATCACCGCGTGGACCGACGACGGCGAGATCATGGGCGTGCGCCACAAGACGCTCGCGGTCGAGGGCGTGCAGTTCCATCCCGAATCCATCCTCACCGAACACGGGCATGCCATGCTCGCCAACTTTCTGAAGGAGCGCGTGTAATGCAGTACAAGGATCTGCTGACGCTGCTGATCGAGCGCCACGACCTGCCGCACGACACCATGCTCGGCGCGATGCGCGCGCTGATGGGCGGCGAATGGACGCCCGCGCAGATCGCCGGTTTCCTGATCGCGCTGCGCATGAAAGGCGAGACCGTGACCGAGATCGCCGCGGCCGCCGACGTCATGCGCGAGCTGTCGGTCAAGGTGCCGCTCGCGGGCGTTGAGCATCTGGTCGACACCTGCGGCACCGGCGGCGACGGCGCGCACACCTTCAACATTTCGACCGCCGCGGCCTTTGTCGCGGCCGCCTGCGGCGCGCGCGTGGCCAAGCACGGCGGGCGTTCGGTGTCGTCCACCTCGGGCAGCGCCGACGTGCTGGAAGCATTGGGGGTAAACGTCAACCTGCCTCCGGAAAAAGTGGCCGAGGCGGTGAAGACGATCGGCGTCGGCTTCATGTTCGCGCCCAATCACCACAGCGCGATGAAGCACGCCGCCCCGGTGCGACGCGAGCTGGGCGTGCGCACCCTGTTCAACCTGCTCGGCCCGATGACCAATCCGGCCGGCGCGCCGAACCAGGTGATGGGGGTGTTCAATCGCGAACTGACCGGCAAGCTGGCAAGGGTGCTGCAGGCGCTGGGCAGCTGCCACGTGCTGGTCGTGCATGCCGAGGAAGGGCTGGATGAGATCAGCCTCGCCTCGCCCACTTACGTGGCCGAACTGAAGGACGGCCATGTATCCGAATACGAACTCGAGCCCGGTCTGTTCGGCCTGCCGCAGGTCGAAGCGAGCGAGATGGTGGTGAAGGGCAAGGACGAGGCGGTCGAGATGCTGCTGGCCGCGCTGGAAAACCGCCATGCCGGCGCATCCGCCATCGTCGCGCTCAACGCCGGGGCGGCAATCTACGTCGCCGGCCGCGCCGCCAGCCTGATGGACGGCGTGGCGCAGGCGCAGCGCGCCATTTCCAGCATGGCCGCGCGCGACGTGCTTGAGCATTACCGCCGCTTCAGCCAGTCATGAGCGACATCCTCGAAAAAATCCTCGCCACCAAGCGCGAGGAAATTGCCGCCGGGCTCGCCAGCGTGCCGCTCGCCGAGATGCGGGCGCGTGCCGAAGCCGCTTTGCCGCCGCGCGATTTCGTCGGTGCGTTGCGCGCGAAGATCGCCGCCGGGCAGCCCGCGGTGATCGCCGAAATCAAGAAGGCCAGTCCCTCGAAAGGCGTGATCCGACCCGACTTCCGGCCGGCCGATATAGCGGCCAGCTACGAGAAGGGGGGCGC
>JAJXTQ010000039.1 GCA_021783685.1 Pseudomonadota bacterium
ACAGGGATTGCGACCGCCATCCAGGCTATCCAATGGCAGGGCGATCAGGGAACTTCAAGCACTTCCGTCGGTCAACTTGAACAAACGCTTCACGACTTGTTGGCCACACGGGAGATGTGACGATGTTCTTTACGCGCAAATCGACGGCTGAACGGACTCGGCATGCGGCGCGCCGCGCGGCGCGCGATCACAATTTCGACGCGCTCGATGATCTGTTCGACGATCTGGAAACCATGGCCCTGGACCGCCTGCAATCGCTGCGCGAGAAAGTGGTGGGGGGAATGCAACGCGTGCACTGGAATGAGCTTCGGGACGTCGTCCCCGAGGATTGGAACCGCAGCCAGGCGTCCCAGTATGTGCGCGCTCATCCGCTGCAGGTGATCGGTGTCGCAGCGCTGGCGCTTTGGGCCCTGTCCAGCATGAAAAACTCGTCCTGATTCGCTAGGCTGCAACGGGGTCAGGACAAGAACAAGGATACGCCCGATGCCTGCCGCCTCCCTTGGCCTTCAATTGCGTCGTCTTGCGGGGCTCGCCGTCGAAACCGCACTCACGCGTCTGGACTTGGCGCGCCTGGAATTCGCGCAATGGCGAGGCGGAATCAAGTGGATGCTGCTGTTCATGGTCGGCAGCGCGATCAGCGCCTGGTTCGCGTTGCAGACCCTGGTGGTGGCGATCCTCGTACAGTGCTGGGACACCTGCCGCGAGACCGCTGCGTGGTCCCTTGCCGGATTTTTCGGCGCGGCATTGGCGCTCTGTCTGGTGGGTCTGGCGATGTCCGTCAAAGGCAGCCGCCGATTCCTGCCCGCGACACGCGAAGTGCTGCTGGACGACCTGGAGAGTTTGAAAGATGACTACACGACGCGATCCCCGACGCCAGATGATTGAAGCCGAAAAGGCGCGCCTGATGCGCCGCGCCGAGCGTCAACGCGGCCGGCTACAGACCCAAGGCGGTCGCGTCACGCGTTCCCTGCCGGGCCGGGGTTGGCTTGCCCGCAAGATCGGCCTGGGCGGCGGCGACCCTGCTCAGGAGACCGGGCCCCGCATTCCTCCGCTCTTGATCGGCGCCGCCGGCTTGATTCTGCCCCGGATCATGCGGCGCCACCCGGTGCTGCGCCTGGCGGCACTGGGGTGGGGCGCCTACCAGATTCTGGCCGACCGCAGCCAGGAACCGGCCACGCCGCCGCGCCGCCGTTCCCTGCTACGGCGCTGGCTGTGATGAAAACCGGCTGATGCGTACCTAAACTTTCCAGATCCGGTTGCCGGAAGAGGCGACTCCGTTGCCGGAAGAGGCGACTCCACGGCCGGGCAGGATGCCCGCGTCACCCTTCAGGGAAGAATCACCGTGAAAACCTTGCTGCATCTCTCGGTCTGGCTGCTGGGCGGCGGGCTGCTCTACCTCGCGGGACTCATGGCCTGGGTCGAAATCCAGCGCCGCGGCGATCGCTATTTCGGCCGTACGCTGGCCGAGCGGCGCCGCTTCATCGCGCGGCTCCAATGGCATGCCCGCTACGCGCGCCCGATTTTCGAGGCCATCGCGCGCATCAAGCGCCTGAAACACGTGCCGGTCATGCGCTACGGTCGCGTCACCGGCCCCGTGATGATGAGCAGCAAGCGCTCCTATGCGCGCACGGTGCATTACCGACCCGAGGCGACCGACATCTTCATCGCCACGCAGATGAAATGCGGCACCACCTGGATGCAGCAGATCGTCTTCGAGATCCTGCACGGCGGCGATGGCGATCTGTCCGACACCGGCTACCGCCACATGTACGCCGTGAGCCCGTGGATCGAGACCAGCCCGACCTCCAGCGTGCCCATGGCGCGCGCGCCCCTCGTCGGCCCACGCCGCAACCGCATCATCAAGACGCACATGCCGGCGCAGTTCATCCCGCACGCCGATGCCGCCAAGTACATCTACGTCACCCGCCATCCGGTGAGCTGTTTCGCCAGCTGTGTGGATTTCATCTACAAGGGCATGGGACCGCTCACCCCGATGCGCGCCGACATGCTCGACTGGTTCTGCAGCGACGACATGTGGTGGACGTCCTGGCCCGACCACGTCGAGAGCTGGTGGCAGCGCAGCCGGCAGCATGCCAATGTGCTGTTCGTGCACTACGAGGATCTGAAACGCGATCTGGCAGGGGGCATCCGCCAGGTCGCCGCATTCCTCGACGTGCCGCTGACCGACACCGCGCTCGTCAAAATCGTGCACAAGGCCGGCTTCGACTACATGCGCGAGCACGAGGAGGAATTCGAGATGTTCGCGCCCAATCTGTTCAGCGTGTCCACGCCCGGGCACATCCGCTACCTGCAATCGGGCGCGCTGGACCGGCACAAGGATGCCGATCAGGCCGAACGCGACCGCATCCTCGCTTTTTGCCGCGCGCGGCTGGCGCATGCGAGCTACCCCGCGGGCCGTTTCTATCCGGACATCCTGCCGCCGCCCGCGGATCAGAGCACGGCTGCCTGACCGTGGCCCAGCGCCGGAGGGGCACGCCGATCGTCATCGCCCACCGCGGCGCCAGCGGCTATCTGCCCGAACACACGCTGGCCGCCTATGCCACCGCTGTTTTTCAGGGCGCGGACTTCATCGAGCCCGATCTCGTCATGACGCGCGACGGCCAGCTCATCGCCCGCCATGACAACCGTCTCGATGCGACCACCGATGTGGCCCGGCGACCCGAGTTCGCCCACCGACGCGCCACGCGCGAGGTGGACGGCCAGCGCCTGACCGGATGGTTCAGCGAGGATTTCACGCTCGCGGAGATCCGTAGCCTGCGGGCCGTGGAGCGGCTGCCGCAGCTCCGGCCGGGCAATGCCCGCTTTGATGGCCAGTTTCCGGTGCCGGTGCTGGAGGAGATCCTGGCTTTGCGCCATGCGCTGGAAGGGGTGGTCGGCCGCCCGATCGGCGTCTATCCCGAAACCAAGCACCCCACGCATTTTCGCGAGCGCGGGCTGCCGATGGAGGAGCGCCTGGTGCAGATCCTGCACGCGCACGGCCTCGAGGACAGCCAAAGGGTTTACCTCCAGTCCTTCGAGGTCACGGGCTTGCAGCGTCTGCGCCGGCTGACCCGCATCCCGCTGATCCAGCTGCTGGCAGCCACGGGTCAGCCCCATGATGTCGCGGCCACCGGCGGCACGCTCACCTATGCGCAGATGGCCACGTCCGCGGGACTCCACCAGATCGCGCGCTATGCCGACGGGGTGGGGCCGGACAAATCCCTGCTGATCCCGCGCGATGCAAGCGGCCGGCTCGATTCCGGCCGCGCCACCGCGTTCGTGGCCGATGCCCACCGCGCGGGACTCGCGGTTCATCCCTATACCTTCCGCGCCGAGAACGGCTTCCTGCCCGCCAATCACCGACTCGGCGACGATCCGGCCGCCCTCGGCGATCTGGCGGGCGAACTGGCTGCTTTTCTTGCGCTTGGGATCGATGGCTTCTTCACCGACCAGCCTGGCCTCGGCGCTCAGATTCGCGATATCGCGCGCGATCCTTGACCTGAATCCACTTCATCCTGCGCGAACAGCGCCGGCGTGTTTTATGATTTCAACGCGCTCGATCCGGCACGTCGGTGCGCAACGGTCTCAGTGGCACCGTCGCGACGCCGATAGCCGATCAGACCCATTCACCCCGTTCAAGGTGACGGCACCCGCCGGCCACCTCCGAACTTGCCCAACGAGGCGGCTGTGAAAACGAACCGCGCTACTGTTGCCGTACGTGATCCGTCAACCCATTACGCCACCCGGACACGCTGGACCGTGGTGCTGGTTGCTGCGTGCCTGGCTGGTTGCCAATCCCTGCTGCCGCGCAGTTCGAGCGAGGTACGCGACTCCTGGACCGATTTCGATCAGGCGCGCCAGGCCATCGAACGCATCGTGCCCTACCAGACTCAACGCGCCGATCTGTATGCGCAGGGCCTCGAGCCCGGCAGGAATCCGGCCATCACGCTGCTCAGCTTCGCGGATGTCTCCCAGCGCTTTGCGCTCGGCACCACGGTCACGGCCGATACCCTCGACCCGGGATTGGCCGATTGCTTCAGGGCCGGTAAGCGCTGCAGCGGCTATTCGGTCGTGGTGCGGCAAGTCAAGCGTCGCCGGGTGGGAAATTTCTGGCTCGATGCCTTCAACTTCGTGCGCACCATCGATTCGACCGGCTGGACCTTCAACGCCTTGATCCTCTTCGTCGATGACGAAGTGGTCTATACCCTGATGGGCGGACAGCCGCGGATCAGCGAACGCGATGTGACGCGCAATCCCCTTGGGCCACTGCAAACCTGGGGCGACATCGTCGCGGAGCGCTCCTTTTAGCCGTCCACTGTGATGCGCGCTTCAAACCGCCGTCCACCCCGGATGGCTCTGGCGACCTTCCTGATCCGCCCGCGAGAACCGGCGTTTCGGCGAATTTCTTTCGTCAGATAGTCCAATCCAGCGGGAGATACCGAGGATTCACGCTAGAATCGGCCTTCTTTCGCCGCCGTCGATGCCCCCATGCTGCTGTCCCTGAACGATGTCGACCTGCGCCTCGGTGGTCCCATGCTGCTCGATCGGGCCGCGCTCACCGTGGAGCCGGGCGAGCGGCTGGCGCTGCTGGGCCGCAACGGCGCCGGCAAATCCTCGCTGCTGCGCCTGATCGCCGGCGAGCTGACGCCCGATGCAGGGCAACTGCGGCTGGAGTCCGGCATCCGCATTGCGCTCCTGCCGCAGGAGATTCCCACCCACTGGACCGGTACGGCGGCCGGGATCGCGCGCCATCAGGACCCGGCCGGGGAACACGAGACGCCCGCCTGGCAGACCGAACGCTGGCTCACCGAACTGGGCGTCGATCCGGCGACCGACTTCGCCACGCTCTCGGGTGGCATGAAGCGCCGCGTGCTCCTGGCCCATGCGCTGGCGCGCGAGCCGGATCTGCTGCTGCTGGACGAGCCGACCAACCACCTCGATCCGGCCCAGATCGAGTGGCTCGAGGACCTGCTGCTGCAGCGCTTCAAGGGCAGCCTGATCTTCATCTCGCACGATCGCCGTTTCATCCGCAGGCTCGCCGGCGGCATCCTGCAGCTCGATCGCGGGCGGCTGACGCGTTGGCCCGGCGATCTCGACCGCTACCTGGAGCAGCGTGACGCGGCGCTCACGGTCGAAGCGCGCCACGACGCGCTGTTCGACAAGCATCTGGCGGCGGAGGAAAGCTGGATCCGCCAGGGCGTCAAGGCGCGCCGTACCCGCAACGAGGGCCGCGTCCGCGCGCTCGAGGCCCTGCGCCGGGAGCGAGCGGCACGGCGCCATGGCCAGGGTCAGGCCCGCATCGCGCTGGAATCGGCCGCGCCGTCCGGCCGGCTGGTGGTCGAACTGGAAGCCATCGGTCACGGTTTCGACGAGCAGCGTCCGCTGATCGCCGATTTCTCGACCAGCCTCATGCGCGGCGACAAGGTGGGCATCGTGGGGCCCAACGGTTGCGGCAAGACCACGCTGCTGCGCATCCTGCTCGGCGAGCTCGCGCCCCGGCGCGGCCGGGTCCGTCTGGGAACGCGGCTCGAGGTCGCCTATTTCGATCAGCTGCGGGCCGTGCTGAACGATGACGATCGCCCGGTCGACATCATCGGCGGCGGCAAGGAGACGGTGACGCTGAACGGGCGTCCGCGCCATGTGATCGGCTACCTGCAGGATTTCCTGTTCACGCCCGAGCAATCCCGCGCGCCCATCGCCAAGCTCTCGGGCGGCGAACGCAACCGTCTGCTGCTGGCCCAGCTCTTCGCCCGGCCGGCCAACCTGCTGGTGCTCGACGAGCCGACCAACGATCTCGACGTGGAGACGCTGGAGCTTCTGGAGGAGCGGCTGGTGGCCTACGACGGCACCCTGCTCATCGTGAGCCACGACCGCGAATTCCTCGACCGTGTGGTCGGCAGCTGCATCGTGTTCGAAGGCGCGGGCCAGGTGGGCGAATACGTCGGCGGTTACAGCGACGCCCTGCGCCAGAGCCAGGGCACTGCGGGGAGGACCGCCACGGCGCCGTCCCGCGCTGCGGCGCCACGAGCCGCGACCGCGGCGGCCGCCTCGCCACCCGCCGCGGTCGGCAAGCGCAAGCTCAGCTACAAGGATGAACGCGAGCGGCTGGCCCTGCCCGGGCGCATCGAGCAGCTGGAGCAGGATCTGGCGGCGCGCAGCGCGCAGATGGCGGAGCCGGGCTTCTACCGGCGCGCCGCCAGCGAGATCGCCGCCGATCAGCAGGCACTCCGGGATCTGGAAGCCGAGCTGGCGACGGCCTACGCGCGCTGGGAGACGCTCGAGGCCCAGGCGACGGAAACCAGCCGTTCAGGGCCTTGATCGGCGCAGCAAGACATAGACCGCGCCGGTGCCGCCGTCGGCCGGCGGCGCGGAGCAAAAGGCGATCACCTGATCGCAGCGCACCAGCCAGCGGTTGACCGCGGCCTTGAGCACACCGCGTCCCTGTGGTGAACCCAGTCCCTTGCCATGGATGATGCGCACACAGCGCAGATCGAGATGCCGGCATTCCTGCAGGAAACCATTGAGCGCCTCATGCGCCTGCGGCTGGTTCAGGCCATGCAGATCGAGTTCGGCCTGAATCGCATAGCGACCGCGGCGCAGCCGCTGCAGCAACTGGGCAGCGGCGCCGGCGCGCAGATAGCGCAGCTCCTCGCCGGTCTCGAGATCCGGGTCGATCGGGCTGAACCGCGACTCCTGCAATGCCGCGGCCTCGTCGGCCCGGCGAACGTGCGCAGCCGCGGGTTTGCGCGCCGGCATCGACACCGGCGCGACCGGCCGCATTGGCGCAACGCCCGCCATGGCCTCGCGGAACAGGGCCGCTTCGTCGTCCGGCGAGGTGGCATCGGGCGGGGGACACATCACGGATCTCCGGGGATGTCTACCGGCTGAAAGAGCGCTTCCAGTATAGTGTGTTGCCATCGTTTCCGAAGCTGCCGGTCGACGCCAGACCGGCTGTTTCCGCCTACCCGAGAAGATCGATCGTGCGCATCCTGATCAGCAATGACGACGGTTGTCAGGCTCCCGGCCTGCGGGCCCTGCACCGGGAGCTGGCCCAATGCGCCGAGGTGGTGGTGGTCGCACCGGACCGCAACCGCAGCGGCGCCAGCCATTCCCTCACCCTGAGCCGCCCGTTGCGCGTGGCCCGCCATGGTGACGAGCCGGTGTACTGTGTCGATGGCACGCCCACTGACTCGGTGCATCTGGCCATCACCGGCCTGCTCGAGCACACGCCCGACATGGTGGTCTCGGGCATCAACGACGGCGCCAACATGGGCGACGACGTCCTCTATTCAGGCACGGTCGCCGCCGCGATCGAGGGGCGTTCTCTGGGCTATCCGGCCATGGCGGTGTCACTGGTGGGCGAGGAATGCCGCCATTACGACTGCGCGGCGCGGGTCGCGCGGGTACTGATCGAGCGCCTGGCCCACACCCCGCTGCCGGCCGACACCATTCTCAACGTCAATGTCCCGGATGTGCCCTTCGAGGCCCTGCAGGGCTTCGAGGCGACCCGGCTCGGACGGCGGCACCGGGCCGAAGGCGTGATTTGCTCGCAGGACCCGCGCGGCCGGCCGATCTACTGGATCGGGCCGGCGGGCGGGGAAGCGGATGCCGGACCCGGAACCGATTTTCATGCCGTGGCCAACCGCCGGGTGTCGATCACGCCGGTGCAGGTCGACCTCACCCAGTACACCGGCATCGACACGGTGGGCCGCTGGCTCGGCGGGCTCGCCCCGTGACCGAAGCGGCCCTGCGCGGCAGCGGCATGACCTCCCTGCGCACCCGCAAGCGCATGGTCGAGCGGCTCGTCGCGCGCGGCATCACCGACGAGCGGGTGCTGGCGCTCATGGCGCGCATGCCGCGGCATCTGTTCGTGGAGGAGGCGCTGGCCAGTCGTGCCTATGAGGATCTGGCGCTGCCCATCGGCCACGGACAAACCATTTCGCAACCCTACATGGTCGCGCGCATGACCGCGGCGCTGGTGCAAAACGGCATCCCCGAGCGGGTGCTGGAAGTCGGTACCGGCTCCGGTTACCAGACCGCGCTGCTGGCCAGCCTGGTACCGCAGGTCTACAGCGTGGAACGCATCGCGCCGCTGCTTGCGCAAGCCCGGCGGCGACTCGGGCACATGCGCATCGGCAACGTGATCTTCCATCACAGCGATGGCCACTGGGGCTGGCCCGAGCATGGGCCCTATGACGCGATCCTGGTGGCGGCCGCGCCCAACGAGTTGCCCGAGTCCCTGATCGATCAGCTCAAGGTGGGCGGCGCGCTGGTGATTCCCGTCGGCAGCGGCCTGCATCAGCGCCTGATGCGTCATACCCGCACGGCGCACGGCCACGCGGAAGAAATTCTGGAAACCGTGCATTTCGTGCCCTTGAAGGACGGCGTCGGATGAAACTGTTCACCGCACTCTACGATCGCATGCTCGTCGCCGCCCGGCACCGCCATGCGCCCTGGTACCTCGGCGCCGTCAGTGTGGCGGAATCCTCGTTCTTTCCCGTCCCGCCCGATGTGATGCTGATGCCCATGGTGCTCGCCAAACCGCACCGGGCCTGGCAACTGGCGACGCTCACCACGCTCTGCTCCGTGCTGGGCGGCGTGCTGGGCTACGCCTTGGGACATTTCGCCATCGACGCCGTGGTGCCCCTGATCGAACGAGCGGGCCATGCCGAAACCTGGCAGCAGGTCCAGACGCTGTATCTCGAATGGGGCATCTGGATCGTGTTCCTGGCGGGCTTTTCGCCGATCCCCTACAAGCTCTTCACCATCGCCTCGGGATTCATGGCGATGCCGCTGCTGCCCTTCATCGGAGCCTCCCTCATCGGCCGCGGCGGCCGCTTCTACCTCGAGGCGCTGCTGGTCTCCCGTCTGGGTTCCCGGATGCAGGACCGCGTGCGTCAGTCCATGGAATGGATCGGCTGGGGCCTGGTGGCGACCACCGCGGCATTCTATCTGGCGCTCTAGGCCATCATGCCCGCACTGTTCGCCGCGATGTTACCGCCGCGTATCGGCCTCGCTCTGATGCTGGCCGCAGCCCTCGCGCTCGCCGGATGCGTCGGAGCCCGCAACTGGCCCGAACCGGCGCCGACGCCCGCCCCGGCCGCGCGTCCGGCGCCTCCGCCAGCCCCCACGGGCCCGACCTATTGGCGCACCCATACCGTCATGGCCGGCGAAACGTTGAAGATCATCGCCGCGCGCTACGGTGTCAGCCCGGAGGATCTCGCGCGCTGGAACCGCATCGAGAACCCCAATCTCATCCACCTCGGCCAACGCATCCGGATCCCGACCCGCGAACCCCCTGCGGCGTTGCAGGGCAGCGAGGGGCCGGCTTCCGGCGTTGCCTGGAGGTGGCCGGTGCAAGGGACTTTGCTGACGCTCTTCGAAGGTGAAAACGGCAACAAGGGCATCGACATCGGCGGCGCCGTGGGCGCCAGGATCGCCGCCGCAGGAGACGGTCGGGTGGCCTACGCGGGGAGTGGACTGAAAGGTTACGGGGAGCTTATCATCATCAAGCACAACAATAATTTCCTGAGCGCGTACGCATACAACAGGACGTTGTATGTGAAGGAAGGAGACCCGGTGCAGGCCGGGCAGACGATTGCCGAGATGGGTGAGGGACCCGATCGGCGTGCCAGCCTGCATTTCGAGATTCGCCAGAACGGTCAGCCGGTGGACCCCCTGCGGTATCTGCCTGCGCGTTGACCCCTGGCGACATCCTCCTTCGAGCCTCAGGTTGCGTGAAACCAGGAGCCGAGGAGGACGATCATGGATGACGTCGAGACCCCCGCAAGCCATTGGCCCGAGGCCGACACACTGGCCTACGCGTCCGCAGAAGCGGACTTCTGCGACGATGAGGACGATCCGGCCGCAGTCGTTCCGCCCCAGGCCGCAGAGGATGGCGCGAGCGCGCCCGACACCTGGGAGGCCGACGACAGCCCCGCGCTCGACCTCACGCGCCTCTACCTGAATCAAATCGGTCACTCGCCGCTGCTCACCGCGGAAGAAGAAATCTTCTATACACGCAAGGCCCAGCAGGGCTGCGCCCGCTCCCGGGCGCGCATGATCGAGAGCAATCTGCGCCTGGTGGTCAAGATCGCCCGCCGCTACCTCAATCGCGGCCTGCCGCTGCTCGACCTGATCGAGGAAGGCAACCTAGGCCTCATCCACGCGGTGGGGAAATTCAACCCGGAACTCGGCTACCGCTTTTCGACCTACGCGACCTGGTGGATCCGGCAGACCATCGAGCGGGCGCTCATGAACCAGACCCGCACCGTGCGCCTGCCCATCCATGTCATCAAACGCATCAACGGCTATCTGCGCACCAGCCGCCAACTGAGCCAGTCCAGCCAGCGCGCGGCGTCCATCGACGAAATCGCGCGTGAAATGGAATGCCCGGTCCAGGAAGTGGAACGCCTGCTGGGACTGAACGAACGCACCACCGTGAGCGGCTACCCCGGCAGCACCGACGAACGCTCACCGCTGGATACCCTGGCCGATGAAAACGGGCTCGACCCTGCGACCTGCGTGCAGGACACGGATCTTCGGCACGGCCTCAAGGGCTGGCTGGCGCGCCTGTCCGCCAAGCAGCGCGAGGTGATCGAGCGGCGCTTCGGACTGAACGGCCAT
>JAJXTQ010000040.1 GCA_021783685.1 Pseudomonadota bacterium
GGCCATGCGCCGACCGCGAAGAGAAGCGAGTGACCCGCGGGAAGGGCATGAGGCGAGAGAAACAGCTTGACCCAGACAACCCCAATCAGAGAGGACTCTCAGCGGCAGGCAGGGCGATCCGGACCTCGGAAAACCGGCTGATCGGAGGTTCGCTAGCACGACAGCCTAGCTTCTTGACCAACCGTTTGTTTGTTGGCAAGGTTCCCGAACCCGCGATTTCATGAGGCCGAGCCTTCTTCCCCGCTCCGCACCGACAAATGCCGGCCGATGATCGCACGAAGCGGTGGAGAGAGGTTGCCAGATGATCCGATCATGCGAACGGCACGTGGACTGGATCGCCGATTGCCTCGCGCATTTGCAGCGCCTCGGCCTGAGCGGGACCGAAGCCGCTCGCCGGAAAGCAATGCGATGCGACCGCCGAGCAGCGGGATGCCGGCGTCCGGACCGGCCCATCAGGCATTGCTCCCGCACGCCATAGCCGCGGGCGGCGTACGAGGACCCTGCCAGGGAGGAAAGTGGCGTGCAGAAAACCTACGATTCCGTGTTCCGCGCGGACTTGTTCGCGGGCAACACCATGATCGTGACCGGCGGCGGCAGCGGCATCGGCCGCTGTATTGCCCATGAACTGGCCAATCTCGGCGCCCGCGTGGCGCTGGTCGGCCGGCGGCCGGAGAAGCTCGATCAGGTGAAGGCGGAGCTCGAGGGAGCGGGCGGGACCGCCTCCACGCATCCCTGCGACATCCGCGACGAGCCGCGCGTCTGCGCGGTGGTGGACGAGGTTCTGGCCGCGCACGGCCGGATCGACGGCCTGGTGAACAACGCCGGCGGGCAGTACCCCGCACCGATCCGCGATCTCACGCTCAAGGGGTTCGAGGCGGTCCTGCGCAACAACCTCACCGGCGGCTTCATCGTCTCGCGCGAGGTGTTCCGGCGCTGGATGGAGGCGCACGGCGGGGCGATCGTCAACATCATCGCCGATATCTGGGGCGGTATGCCGACCATGGCGCATTCCGGCGCGGCGCGAGCGGGGATGCTCAACTTCACCGAGACGGCAGCCTGCGAATGGGCGAGTTCCGGAGTGCGAGTGAACGCCGTCGCCCCCGGCTGGATCGCCTCCAGCGGGTTCGATACGTATGACGCGAAAATGCAGGCCGAGCTGCGGTCATACCGCCGCAAGGTCCCGTTGCAGCGCTACGGCACCGAGGCCGAGGTGTCGGCGGCGGTCGTCTTCCTGCTCAGCCCTGCTGCCGGCTTCACCACCGGCAGTTGCATCCGCGTGGACGGCGGCGTGCCGAACGCGCGACCGACCTGGCCGCTGGTCCCGCACGACCGGTCGAAGCCGTTCGAGGGGTTTCGTCTCGCCACCCTGCCGCGCAGCCTGAGGGAGTAACCGGCCATGACGATCGCCCCGTTCCTGAGCGACGAACGCCGCCGCGCCATGGCCGCCAGCGGCGCCTGGGGCGACCGCACCCTGCTGGATGCGTTCGAAGCGGTGGCCCGCGCCACGCCCGCGCGCCCGGCCGTGATCAGCTACGACACCGCATCCGGCGGGCGGATCGCGCTGAGCTATGGCGAGCTCGCGGCGCGGGTTGAATGGATCGCCGCCGGGCTGGCGCGGCTCGGGATCGGCGCCGGCGACATCGTCGCCTTCCAGCTTCCCAACTGGTGGCAGTTCGTCGCCATCCACCTCGCGGCGCTGCGCATCGGCGCGGTGAGCAATCCCTTGATGCCGATCTTCCGCGAGCACGAGCTGACCTTCATGCTGCGCCTGGCGGAGGCCCGGCTACTGATCGTTCCGGCGCGGTTCCGCGGTTTCGACCACGAGGCCATGGCGCTGGGGCTGCGGGAGGCGGTGCCGAGCCTCCGGCACGTGCTGGCGATCGGCGGCAGCGGCGAGACCGCCTTCGAGACCCTGCTCGACGCACCGGCCAGCGCGCTCGAGGGCCGCCGCCGGGCCGGGCCGGACGCGGTGATCCAGCTGCTCTACACCTCGGGCACCACCGGCGAACCGAAGGGCGCAATGCACACGTCCAACACGCTGCTGCACAATGTGGACCGGATCGTCGAACGTCTCGGGCTGTCGGACCGGGACGTGGGGTTCATGGCCTCGCCGCTCGCGCACCAGACCGGCTTCCTGATCGGGATGATGCTGCCGCTGTGGCTCGGCGCGCGCGCCGTGCTGCAGGACGTGTGGAATCCTGCCGCCGCGGTGCAGATCATCGGCGCCGAGGGGGTGACGTTCACCATGGCTTCGACCCCGTTTCTCGCCGATCTGGCCCGTGCCGCCGAAGGCCGCGCCGCCGAGGTGGCGAGCCTGCGCGTGTTCATCTCCGCCGGCGCACCGATCCCGCGCGTGTTGGTGCGGCAGGCGACCGAGGTGCTGGGCGCGCATGTCGTGTCCGGGTGGGGCATGACCGAGGTCGGGCTGGTCACCATGGCCACGCCGGGCGATCCGCCAGAGAAAGCGTTCGAAACCGACGGCGGCCCAGTGCCCGCCAGCGAAGTGCGGGTGGTGGATGCGAACGGGGCCGCACTGCCGGCCGGGACGGAGGGACGGTTGCAGTCGCGCGGACCGAGCACGTTCGTCGGCTATCTCAAACGCCCGCAATGGTACGGTGTGGATGCCGAGGGATGGTTCGAGACCGGCGATCTCGCGCGCCTGGACGCGGACGGGTACCTCCGGATCACCGGCCGCTCCAAGGACATCATCATCCGTGGCGGCGAGAACGTTCCGGTGGTGGAGGTCGAGCAGCTGATCTACCGCCATCCGGCGGTGCTGGAGGTCGCAATCGTCGGCATGCCGGACGCGCGCCTGGGAGAGCGGGCCTGCGCCTTCGTGGTGCTACGCGGCGGCACAGCGCTCGGCTTCCCCGAGTTGCGCGCCTGGCTGGAGCAGAACCACGTCGCCAAGAACTACTGGCCGGAGCGGCTGGAGGTGACGACCGAGCTGCCGAAGACGCCGAGCGGCAAGGTGCAGAAATTCCGGTTGCGCGAACTGGCGAAGCGGTTCGCCCCCCAATGAGGCGCCGTCCGCCTGGGACCGGCGCTACGCGTTCGTTGCGCTGGCCGGGCGATGATCGCTTCCGCGTAGCGCGCCACCCCGCAAGCTCCGGCAGGAGAGATGTGTGCATGTGGTAGGGCGCCCTGACCCGGCCATGACGGAAAGGCGGCGGTCCCACGCCCCTACCAGCAAAATGAGAGGTAGTGGCCGGGAGGGGCGGGTTGCGGGGAATGCGTTCCAGGATCGTCCGGCACCGGTCGATGCCGAATCGGGGCCCTGGCAGTCCGGTGTGGCCTTGGGTCAGCGGGAGATATGTTCCAGGATCGCGCGGCGCTGATTGATGCCGAACCAGGCCACCAGCACGCCCGGGATCAGCGCGCCCGGGATCGTGACGAAGAGGAACCAGCCGACATGGCCGGACGCAGCGGTGGCGGCGAACAGCGCGCCGGCGATCAGCGGCCCGAAGATCGAGCCCAGATGTCCGATCCCGTCGGTCAGCCCCACGCCGGTGGCGCGCAGCCGGGTTGGATAGCTGGCGGCGGTATAATTGTACATGCTGAACAGCCAGACCGTCTCGGCGCCCCACGAGACCGAGACCAGCACGTAAGCGGCGATCAACGAGTGCACGAAATAGAGCACGAACAACGCCACGCAATTGACCAGTGCGGCAACCAGGATGGTGGTGCGGCGCTCCACCGTCTCGCCCAGCAGCGAGCAGATAGCGAGCCCCGCGCAGCCGCCGATGACGTTGGAGACCAGCAGCACGCCGAACGTCTGATCGGCAGTCAGCCCGAAGGCGCTGAGCATGGCCGGCGCGTAGCCGAAGAAGCCGTACACGATGCCGCTGTAGCCCAGGATCCAGGCGATCAGCAGTACGATCGTGCGCTGACCGTATTCGCCGCGGAACAATTCACGCATCGGCACGTGCAGGTTCACCGGTACAGCGTAGCTGGCGTAGTCGGGTTCCGGCAGGCGCGCCAAGCCACTCCGGCGCAGGCATTCGGCTTCCAGGCGCGCCATCACCCGTTCGGCCTCGGCGTGGCGGCCGTGCGCTTCCAGCCAGCGCGGCGATTCCGGCAAGGCCCACAGCGCCAGCGGCACCAGCACCACCAGCGGCACGGCGCAGAACAGGTAGATGAACCATTGGTAGTGCCCGGGCACCCACAGGATGCCGGGCACATTGCCGAGCAGGCCGAACACCAGCACCGCCAGGATCTGCGCCGCCAGCATCACCCGCCCGCGCTCGCGCGGCGGCACGATCTCGCCCATATACACGACGTTGGTGGACAGCACGCCGCCCATGCCGATCGAAGAGAGGCCGAAGAGCAGCAGCAGCAGGCCGAAATTATCGGTGAGCGCGGTCGGCCACAGCGGCAGCGCGACGGCAAGCGAGGACAGCAGCAGCGCGTTCCGCCGGCCCCAGCGGTCGGCGGCGATGCCGATCAGGTATTCGCCCACCAGGATGCCCACGCCGAACTGCATCGCCAGCAGCAGCGAGAACGCACCGAGGCCGAAACTGTGTTTCGGCCCCCAGATGAACGGGTAGAGCTTGGCCGGGATGCCGTCGGCGGCGATGATCACGCCCCAGAAAATCTGCGTGATCAGCGCCAGCCGCCATTGCATCCAGGTGAGCGGCAGGCGGTCGATCCGTGCCGCGATGCGGCCGCTGCCCCTGCCATTTGCGGAACCGCGGTCCGCCGATTGGCCGGACGATCCGGCAGACGTTGCATCCCGCATGTTATTGTCCTTGTTTTCCGATTCGAACGGCGGACCTACTCCCAGGGCAAGCGCGCGCGCCCTCCCCGGCGCGGGAACGCTACCATCCGGTAGCTGCACACAGCCTGCAATTTACACACTCCTGACATGCCGGGAGCGCGGCTCACGCCGGCATCCACTGTGCCGACGCCCCGCAGTTGCCGGCGTCGGCCGCTTCCCACAAGGTGGCGGACCTTCCCCCGCGATCCGGAGCATTGCGCATGAACGGCGCCTAGTTCTTGGTTACCACGCTGCTTGCCGGCGGCATCGACACCTGCTTTGCCAATCCTGGCACGTCCGAGATGCATTTCGTCGCGGCCCTCGACCCCATCCCTGGGATGCACTGCGTGCTCGGACTGTTCGAGGGCGTGGTCTCCGGCGCCGCGGACAGCTATGCGCGCATGGCGGGCAAGCCGGCGGCCACCTTGTTTCATTGCGGTCCGGGGCTGGCGAATGCACTTGCCAGTCTGCACACCGCGCGGCGGGCCGCCTCGCCGATCGTGAACATCGTCGGCGACCAGGCCACGTATCATCGCCCGCTCGATGCGCCGCTCACCGCGGATACGGAAGGCTGGGCGCGCGGCGTGCCCGGCTTCGTGCACACCGCGCCCATGGCCGCAACAGTGGGCCGATTCAGCGAACACCCGAAAGCGGGCGTTGGCATCGGACCACTACGCGTTCGTTGCGCCGGCCGGCCGGGCGAGGCCAGTGTGCATCAGCCGCCCGTTCAGCGGCCGGCCGATGATCGCCTCCGCGTAGCGCGCCGCCTCGACCAGCGCGGGCAGGTCGAGACCGGTTGCGATGCCGAGTTCCTGGCAGAGGAAGGCCATGTCCTCGGTGCAGATGTTGCCGGCGACGGTGGCGTTGGCATGGCCCGCGAACGGGCAGCCGCCGAGCCCGGCCACCGAACTGTCGAACAGATCGACCCCGATCTGCAATGCGGCATACACGTTCGCCGCCCCCAGTCCGCGCGTGTCGTGCAGATGCAGCCCGATCCGCGCCTCGGGCGCCAGGTCGCGCACCGCGCCGACCCGGCGCTTGATCGCCTCCGGATTGGCCCGGCCCACCGTGTCGGCCAGCACCAGCGCCGGCAGCGGCAGGCCGTGATCGCGGAATAGATCAATGACCCAACGGAACAGGCCCGTTACCGTGCCGACCGGCACCTCGCCCTGCAAGTTGCAGCCGAACGCGGTCATCACATAAGCCTTGGCGACGCCAAGCCCGGCCTCGGAATACCGATCGAGCCAGTCGGCTTGCTGGTCGCGCATGGCGATCATCGAACGGTTGTTGTTGGCCCGACTGAACGCATCGCTGGCATACAGCATCAGGTTCGGCTCGAGATCCACGGCCGGCACGGAACGGGCTTTCGCAAATCCGTGCTCGTTCAGCCACAACGCCGTGTAGCGCACGCCGCGACGGCGGGGGACGAGTGCGAACAGCTGCGCGGTGTCGGCCATGGTCGGCACGGTCTTCGGGCTGACGAATGAGCCGACCTGGATCCGCCGAAGGCCGGCGCCCGCGAGCATGTCGATCAGGCGGGCGCGCTGCTCCGGCGGGTAGGAGCGCGGCTCGATCTGGAAGCCCTCGCGCGGTCCTTCCTCGTGGAACTCGACGGATTTCGGGAAGTCGCTCATTGCGGTCGCTCCCGCCGCCGATCAGGAAAACCGTGGCTGGCGGCGGTCCTGGAACGCGGCCAGACCCTCGGTGACATCGGCGGCGAGCAGGGCCGCGACCGCCTGGCTGCGCTCCATGGCGAGACCCTCCGCCAGGGTCGTATCGAGGCCGCTCCGGGCCAGTCGTTTCATCGTGGCGAGACCGCCGCGGCTGCGCCCGGCGATGCCGCGGCAGTATTCCAGGCTGGTGTCGAACAGCCGCTCGTCTTCGGCGACCTGGTTGACCAGGCCCCAGGCCTGCGCCTCCGCCGCGGAGATCCAGCGGGCGCTGTAGAACAGGTCCATCGCCCGGCGCGGCCCGATCACCCGCGGCAGGCGCTGCGTGCCACCCCAGCCGGGGATCAGGCCGAACTGAGCGTGCTGGTCACCGAACCGCGCGCCGGCCGCCGCAATCACAACATCGCAGGCGAGCATCAATTCGAGCCCGCCGGCCAGGCAAAGTCCCTGCACTGCCGCGACGACGGGCAGGGGGCTCGCCTCCAGCCGCTCCAGCGCGGCATGGCCGGTGTCGATGAAGCGGGCGAGCGCCGCCGGCTCCGCACGCAGTCCCTGCACCTCATCGAGATCGGCGCCGGTGCAGAAATGCTTGCCGCTGCTGCCGATCAGTACGCAGCGCACCGATGCATCCCGCTCGAACGTCTCCAAACCCTGCCGCAGCCCGTCGATGACGGCAAGCGAGAGGCAGTTGAACCTGGCCGGCCGGTTCAGCCGCAGGATGCCGACCGCGCCGTCGCGTTCGACCGCGACAGGTGTGGCTGTTTCGCTCATGCGGTCCCCCGGTTGGCATATTGCACCGCGATCCGTCCGACCCGTTCGCGGGCGATGATCAGCTTCATGATCTGCGCCGTCCCATCGCCGATTTCCAGCCCCATCACATCGCGCAGGCGCTGCTGGTGCGGCAGGTCCATCGTCCATCCGTAATGGCCGTGCGTCAGCAGGCACTGATGGATCACTTCGACCGCGTGCTTCGGCGCGTACCATTTGCACATCGCCGCCTCGGCGGTGTGCGGTACCCCGCGATCGCGTAACGATAACGTATGGTAGCACAACTGCCGCGCCGCGGCGAGCACCGTCTCGGCTTCCGCGATCGGGAAGCTGACGCCCTGGTACTGCGCCAGCGGCGCGCCGAATGCGTGCCGGTCCCGGATATAGGCCCAGGTCTCGTCCACCGAGGCCTGAGCGGCGGCGATGCACTGCAGCCCGATCAGCACCCGGCTGTAGTCGAACCCCTGCATCACCTGCGTGAAGCCGGCGCCCTCGCGGCCGATCAGCGCGTCCGCCGGGACTGCGACGTCGTCGAAGAACAGGGAGCCGCGGCCGATGATCCGCGATCCCACGTCGTTGAACCGGGTGCGGCTGATGCCGGGCGCGTCCAGCGGCACCAGAAAGGCGCTGATGCCGCGGGCGCCGTCTTCCGCCTGCCCGCTGCGGGCAAACAGCACGATCGCATCCGCCTGATCGGCGAAGGAGATCGAGGTCTTCTCCCCGCTCAACCGGAAGCCGCCGCCGTCGCGCCGTGCCCGCAGCGCAAGGTTTGCGGCGTCGGAGCCGCCGCGGGGTTCGGTCAGTCCGAGGGCGACGACCGCCTCCCCGGCAACGATCCGCGGCACCCAGGCGGCGGCGATCGCCTCGGGCGCGTGGCGGGTCAGGATGCCGCCCATCAGCGATCCCAGAAGTTGCGCGTAGCTGACGTTGAAGTCGCCGTAGGCGATCTCCTCGATCACGATTCCGGCGGTGGCGCCGTCGGCACCGATGCCGCCGAAGCGTTCCGGCAGGTCGGGTCCGATCAGGCCGAGGCCGCCCATCTCGCGCAACAGGGCGGGGTCGAGCCTTTCCTCCCGCTCGCGCGCCTGATAGCCCGGGGCGAGGCGCTCGCGCGCGAACCGCCGCGCCACCTCGCGGATTTCCGCCTGCGCGTCCATGTGAACCGCCATCCGATGATACCCTCTTGCTCCGCCGGTGCCGCGGCGGTGCGGCCGGGCGCCCAGCCGCCTAACGTATGTTAGATAGTCGTCTGGCAGCCCGTGCGTCAATCCCAAGCGGTGCGTCGGCCACGGCCGGCGAAAGCCTGTTGTCGCGCCGGGGCCAAAGCGTGTAGCGTCACCGGATGTCGCACGAAGAAATCCGCCCCCGCCTCGCCGCCACCATGATGTTGCTCCGGCAACCCTCCGACCGGCTTGAGGTGTTCATGGTCGTTCGCCACCATGAGATCGACTTCGCCTCGGGCGCGCTGGTGTTTCCCGGCGGCAGCGTCGATCCGGGCGATCTGGAACTCGCCGCCCGACCCGATCGCTGCCCGCCGATCGCTGGGCTGGACGCGGCGGCTCTGAGCTGCCGGGTGGCGGCCGTGCGGGAGGTGTTCGAGGAAACCGGGATGCTGCTCGCGCGCGCCGGCGACCGGCTGGTCGATGGCGCGCGCCGCAAGCAGATCGATGACACCTACCGGGCGGCGCTCTGCCGGGGCGAAGCGGGGTTCGCGGACCTGCTGGAGCGCGAGGACCTGACCCTTGCAACCGAGATGCTGGTGCCGTTCGCCCACTGGATCACGCCGCAGGGCAGGCGGAAGCGGTTCGACACGCATTTCTTCCTCGCCGAGGCACCATCCGACCAGTCGGCCACGCACGACGGTCGCGAGGCGGTCGATTCCGTGTGGATCGAACCGCTCGTGGCGATCACCGAGGCCGACCGCGGCCGCTACAAGCTGGTGTTCCCCACCCAGATGAACCTGGTCAAACTGGGCCGCAGCACCGATCTTGCCTCGGCGCTGCGGACGGCGCGTGCCAGCAAGGTAGTGACGGTCCAGCCGGAAGTGATCGAAACCCCGGATGGCCGGACGCTGCGCCTGCCGGCCGAGGCCGACTACGGCGGCGAATTGTTCCGGCCGACCAACGCCCCCGCGGTCTGAATCGGCGCCCTCATCCCGCCACGCTTTCGGCGATCACGCCGCGGGCCAGGAGGTCGGCGAGCGTCGCGGCGTCCATGCCAAGCACTTCGGTGAGGACGGAACGCGTGTGCTCGCCGAGCAGCGGCGGACTGGTGGGCGCCACCGGCGGCGTGCCGTGCAGGCGCAGCGGCGAGGCCACCACCTGCACCTCGCCCGCGGTCGGATGCCGGATCCGCTGCACCGCACCGCGCGCGCGCACTTCCGGCGCGCTCAGCGCCTCGGGCACGTCGCGCACCAGGCCGGTCGGGATGTCGGCGGCGCGCAGCACCTCCACCCAGGCGGCCGCGGTGCGACGGGAGAACAGCTCGGACAGCAACGCCAGCAGCACGTCGCGGTTGCGCTGGCGGTCCCGGTTGCGCAGGAAGCGCGGGTCCTCCGCCAGGTCCGGCCGGCCGATCACCTGGCGACAGAGCAGGGCGAACTGCCGGTCGTTGCCGCAGCCCAGTACGAAGCCGGTGTCGCTGCCCCGGAACGTTCCATATGGGACCACGGTGGCGTGGCCGTTGCCGAAGCGGCGCGGCACCACCCCGGCGTTCAGCCACCCGCTGCCCACGTTGACCAGCAGGGCAAGCCCGCTGTCCAGCAGCGCGATGTCGATGAACTGCCCGGCGCCGGTGCGCTCGCGAGCGAACAGCGCCGCGAGAACCGCCTGGGTCGCATTCATGCCGGTGACGACGTCGGTTACCGCCACGCCGTGCTTCACCGGTTCTCCGTCGGCCTCGCCGGTGACCGACATCAGGCCGGCCTCGGCCTGGATCACCCCATCGTAGCCGGGGTCCCCCGCCCGCGGGCTGACCCGCCCGTAGCCGGAGATCGAGCAGTAAATAAGCCGGGGATTGAGCGCGTGCATCGCCTCCCAGCCGAGGCCGAGGCGCTCCAGGGTGCCGAAGCGCAGGTTCTCGATCAGCACGTCGGCGCGCCCCGCTAGCTCGCGCAGGATCGCCAGTCCTTCCGGCGCCTTGAGGTCCAGCGCGACGCTGCTCTTGTTGCGGTTGG
>JAJXTQ010000041.1 GCA_021783685.1 Pseudomonadota bacterium
CCGGCCAGGCTGCGCTTGTCGGCGGCGTGCGCCGACCCGAGGCCGGACACGAGCATGAGCGCCACGGCGAAGGGCGCGAATCGGGACCGTAACACAGATACCTCACGCATCGATCTCAATCTCTTTAGGTGAATGACGACGGGGTAGACCCCGCTTCCGTGGCAAAGGTTCTCGTTGGAGCGCGTAGCATACGCGGGCCCGTGAACCCGGTCGATGGGTGTCACGTTGCCTGCACCCTTTCCAGGACGGCCGCATAGAAACCGTCGGTTCCGTGGCGATGCGGCGCCAGTTGCAGGTCATCGTCACGGAACAGGGCCGCGGGCAACGGCAGGTTTCGCCGCGCCAGCAGGGCCTGGGCCGGGCGGCGGACGAACGCGGGATGTGCCTCGAGAAAAGCCTCGACGACGCCGCGATTCTCCGCATCGATCAGGCTGCAGGTGGCATAGATGAGTCGCCCACCCGGCGCGACCAAGGGCGCGGCGGTCTCGAGGATCTGCCGCTGCAGAGCCGTGAGGGTCGCCAGATCGAGCGGACGGTTGCGCAGATCCGGGTTGCGTCGTAAGGTCCCGGAACCGGAGCAGGGCGCGTCCACCAGCACGCGGTCATGGCGCCCGGCCTGGACCCGCACGAATGCGTGCGGGTCGGTGCGCAGGTCATGCGTGCGGACGTTGTGCACGCCCGCGCGACGCGCGCGCCGCATCAGTTCCTCCAGTTTGCGACCCACGACGTCGCAAGCGAGGATCTCGCCCTTGTTGCCGAGTTCCATCGCCAGCGCCAGCGTCTTGCCGCCCGCGCCGGCGCAGAAATCGACGACGCGCCCCCGCGGCGGCACGTCCACCAGACAGGCCAGCAACTGGCTGCCCTCGTCCTGGACCTCGAATGCGCCTTCCTTGAAACCGGGCGCGGTGAACAACGCGGCGCGATCCTCGCGCCGCAGCCCGTACGGCGAGTAGGGCGTCGGCTCGAGCACGATCCCGGCATTCACCAGGCGTTCGCGCAGACTGTCGCGATCGGTGCGCAGGGTGTTGACCCGCAGATCGAGCGGCGCGGAGGTGGCCAAGGCCCGTGCCAGTGCCTCGGCCTCCTCGCCCCAGTCCGCCACCAGTGCCTCCGCCAGCACCTCCGGCAGGCTGTGGCGGATCGCGAACGGGAGACTGCCGGGATCCACGGCGCGCAGCAGCGCCGCCAGATGCGCCGCCTGCTCGGCCGGCAGGAACCTCGCCAGCGCGCGCTGCGACCAGCCCTGCGTCAGCAGGTGGAGCCCGGCGAGATCGCTCGCATCGATCGGCGCATCGGCGTCGCGGCGCAGGCAGTGCGCAAAGAATCGCCGCCGGCGCAGGACGCCGAACACGGCTTCGGCGATGAACCGGCGATCGCGCCCGCCCAGAAACCGCCGCGAGCGGAAAAATCGGTCGAGGGCCCGGTCCGCCGGAAGGGCATCCTGCCCGACCCCCGTCAGTGCATCGATCAATTGGCGGAACTGCGCGGCGCGAACCGCGTCCGGATCGGGCGAGGCAGACATGGGATTCCAGATTGTCGGGACGGGGGCCGGGCTTGCGAATCAAACCGCGGGAGGGGCCAAACGATCGGCCAGAGCGCGCATTTTATCGTCCAGGCTCTGCACCTTGTCCACCCTCGTGCCGAGCTTGAGGGTGGTCATGAGCCGCGGGACGCCCGCCGCATGCAGGGCTTCGTGGCAGGCGCGGATTGCGCCGAAGACGGCGTCCCATTCGCCCTCGACCGCCGTGCCGAACGGGTGGGGCCGGGGGTTCAGGCCATGGCGCCGGAGGATTTCGACGCAGCGGGCGACTTCGGCGGATACCGACGCCGCGGTTCCCATCGGCACCACGCAGACATCCACGCTCACCCGCACAGGGACGCCTCTTCCTCCGCCACACCCCGGAGCGCGCCCCAGGGTCCGGAGTGCATCAGCGTCTCCCACTGCGCGGAACTCGCAACGGCGAACACACCGGCGTAGTCCAGTGCCGGTCCGGTCGGGTGCGGGACCATCCACATCCACCGCCGCGTCGCCAGCAGATGAAAATCGCCGTCCCCGCGCTTGCCCAGCAAGGCACGGCGCATGCGCAGGTAAAGCACCCAGGCGATGCGCCCGCCCCGGTCGGGTTGCGCGAGCCAATCCGGCGATACCGCCGCGATGCGGTGCGGGAACGCCCACCCCGGCACGCATCCCATCTGGTTGCGCAGATCGGCGTGGATCAGGGCGCTCGCCGCCGGCAACCCCAGCTGCGGATGCAGCGGCAGGGGCAGAAGATCCATGGTCCGCGGCATTTCGGCCCAGCCATCCGGGCGGGCCGGGACCATCGCGAGCGCGTCACGACCTTGCAGGCAGCGCCACAGGAGGGAGAAATCGTCCGCATCGAGGCCACCCTGACGCCGGCACATCCGGCGCCGCGCAAGACGCAGATGGCCCGTGACGAGCGGTCGTTGCACCAGCGCGACGCGCCGTTGGCCATCGGGGTCGGCATCACCGAGAATGACCGGCATGACCCCGGTTGCTGCGCGTTCGTTTTCCGGCTCACCTGCCTCGTCGCGGCAAATGACGATGAAGGGAGACGCGCGCCCGGGACACGCCATGAGCGTCGCCGCAGGCCCCACCAACCCCGCCGATTCGGCCCGCTCCCGGACCCGATCGACGAGCATCCACCATGCCGACGACCCTGTCTGCATTGGTCGACGCCTCCCGCCGTGACAGAATGAAGCCGTTTTCCCCTGAGCCTAAACCACTTCCTCCGGAACGCAAGCCCGCCGCCATGTCCGCGTCGGCTCCGCGCCTGACTCACCCGGTGCAGCCATGACCCCGCGCCTCGGAAAATCACGCCGGCCAGACGGCATGAGCCTGTTTTTTCTTGCACTTTCGCTCGTGGCCGGCGCGCTGCTCTACCGCCGCAGCGGACTGGATGCCATCGGCGCCGGACTGGAAAAAGGCGCGATGCTCCTGATCTCGGTCAGTCCGGTGGTCCTTCTGGCCCTGTTGCTCGCGGCGTATGCGCAGACGCTCATCCCCCATCAGTGGGTCGAGGCACGCCTCGGCCAGGGCAGCGGGCGCGGCGGCACGGCGCTGGCCTGTCTGGCCGGCGCGCTGATGCCGGGCGGCCCCTTCGCCGCATTTCCCGTCGTGCTCGTCCTGCGCCAGTCGGGCGCGGCGCTCGGCACCTGCGTCGCGTTCCTCACCGCCTGGTCGGTGCTCGGGTTGCATCGCATGATCATCTGGGAGATTCCGTGGCTGGGGTGGCGCTTCGCAACCCTGCGCTGGCTGATCTCCCTGCCGCTGCCCTGGCTGGCGGCCTGGACCATGCACCGTCTCGACGCGCGGCGTCGTCGGCCGGGCGCCGCCTGATGGGCTCGGCGCTGGTGGTGCTGGCGATCGTGCTGGGCGCGTTGGCCGCGCTTGCGCACCGGCGCGACCCTGCCTTGCACGGCCGGGCCATCGGCATTGCCCGGGATCAGTTGCGGCTGATCGCGCTGCGCCTGTCACTCGCCCTGATGGCGGCCTCGTTGCTGGGGGAACTGCTGCCGCGCGGCCAGATGGCCGAGCTGCTGGGGCCGCAGAGCGGCTGGCAGGGGATCATGCTCGCGAGCGCCTTTGGCGCCCTGCTTCCCGGCGGGCCGATGGTGAGCTTTCCCTTCGTGATTCTTCTCCAGCAGGCCGGGATGGGATTCGCGCCGCTGGTGGCCCTGATGACCGCCTGGTCCGTCCTCGCCGTGCATCGCGTGCTGAGTTTCGAATTGCCGCTCATGGGGCCGCGCTTCGTGTCATTGCGCATACTCGCCTCACTGGCGTTGCCGTTGATCGCCGGGGCGCTGGCCACGCTGGTCGATCCGGCGGTCCTGCGGGGCTGACCGCCGTCGCGGTGGCGTGCACGGGCCGTCCGGCAGCGGTATGGCGGCCGCTGCGCCAGCCGTCCGTCGGAAGCCCCATGATCCAGATCAATGTCCTTCCCGGCCGCTGACGATAAGTTCACCTCCGGGCTGCGCAGGCAGTCACGACCGAACACACAAGGTAGGTGAACGATGAATCAAATCATGAAGCGCCCATGGGCGGCAGCCGCGGCGATGTCGATGCTCGGCCTCTGCGGCACGGCGAGCGCCTATGAGGCCGGCGACGTCCTGCTGCGCGCGGGTCCCACCTGGGTCCTGCCCAATGACGACAGCAGCGCCGTCAAGCCCATCCCCGGCAGCGGCGTCGAAGTCGACGATGGCATCAGCCTCGGCTTTTCGGTCACCTACCTCATCACGCCCCAGATCGGCGTGCAGTTGCTGGCTGCCCTGCCCTTCGAGCACGACATCAAGGGCAAGGGATCGCTGGGTGGCGTCGACATCGGCAGCGTGAAGCACTTGCCGCCCACCGTGACGCTGCAGTGGTATCCGGCGCTCGGCGTGGACTGGGTGCAACCCTACGTCGGCGCGGGCCTCAACTACACGACTTTCTTCGATGAAGACGCCGACGGCGAGCTCGAGGCCATCGTCGGCAAGACCAAGATCTCCTTGGACGATTCCTGGGGTTATGCCCTCGAGCTTGGCGCCGACTGGCGGGTGTCCGATCGCTGGTTCGTCAACACGAGCCTGTGGTACCTCGACATCGCGACCGATGCCACCCTGAAGACCGCCGGGGCCGGCACGCTGAAAACGGACGTCGACATCGATCCGTTGGTGCTCATGGTCGGGGTCGGCATGCACTTTTGAGGCCGCGCCGCGGCGGTCAGTCTGCCGGGGACAGGGACGTCCCCGGACCGGCCGGCCACCAAATCGACGCCGCGCTTGGTGCGATTGCCAAGGGAACCGGATTGGGGTTGAATCACGTCCATCGTTGCGTGCCCACCCGGCCCGAGGAAACCCCGACGCATGAATGCCACCGCCCATGCCTTTGACGTCACCCTTCAGGATTTTCCGGACCGTGTCATCGACGCGTCCAGGACTCAGCCGGTTCTGGTCGACTTCTGGGCCACCTGGTGCGCTCCCTGCAAGACCCTGAAGCCGGTGCTCGAGCAGCTCGCGCAGGACTACGGCGGCGCCTTCCTGCTGGCCAAGGTCGACATCGACAAGGAACAGGCCCTGGCCAGTCACCACGGCGTGCGCAGCGTGCCCACGGTGCTGCTCTACAAGGATGGGCGCCCCGTGGACGGCTTCACCGGCGCCCAGCCGGAAGGCGCGATCCGCGCCCTGCTCGCGCATCACGGCATCGAGCCGCCACCGCTGTCCACGCTGGAGGAGGGCTTGCAGGCGCTGGACGTCGGCCGTCTGGATGCCGCCCAGCGGCTGCTGGAGGCTGCGCTGACCGAAGAGCCCGGCAATGCCCAGGCCATCGTCGCGCTGGCGCGCGTGGCCGCCGCCCGCGGCGACACCGCCGCGGCACGCCAGCAGCTCGAGCGCCTACCGGAAGACCAGCAAGGGGGCCCGGATGCCGCCTCGCTCCAGGCCTGGCTGGCCTTCAACGATCTCATTGCCGCCGGTCCGCCGCCGCAAGCCTTGCAGGACATGCTGGAAAAATGGCCTGAGGATCTGGAAGCCCGATACCGCCTGGCCATCTGGCGTCTGCTCGGCGGGGATGCCGAAGCGGCCATCGATGCGCTGCTGGCGATCATGCAGAAGGACCGGAAATTCCACGACGACGGCGCCCGCAAGACGCTGCTGCAGGTCTTCGACTACCTCGGCAACGATCACCCCCTGGTTCGCCGTGCGCGGGGCCGCATGGCAATGCTGCTGAACTGAACCATCGCCATACCCACCTGCTCAGGGATGCATCCCATGGACCAACCGACGCTGCCCCGCATCGGCGTATGCGGCGATCGCTTCGTCGATGCCCACGGCCGCGAGGTGATGCTGCGCGGCGTCAACCTGGGCGGCGATTGCAAGGTGCCCTTTCCGCACGGCGGCACCCATATCCCCGGCGATTTTTCCGACCACCGCGCGGTGTCCTTCATCGGGCGACCGTTTCCGCTGGCCGAGGCCGATACGCACTTCCGCCGGCTGCGCCTTTGGGGCTTCAACTGCCTGCGCCTGCTGACGACCTGGGAAGCCGTCGAGCACGCCGGGCCGGGCTGCCATGACGAGGCGTATCTCGATTATTACGCGCGCCTATGCGAGATTGCCGGAACGTATGGGTTTTATGTGCTGGTCGACTTCCATCAGGACGTCTTCAGTCGGATGACCGGCGGTGATGGAGCGCCCGGTTGGGTGTTCGAAGCCGTCGGCCTGGACTTCACCCGCTTTGCCGCCGCCGATGCCGCGCATGTGCTGCAGGCCTGCTACGACTATCACGATCCGCGCCCGCGCCAGCCGGAACGCTATGCTCAGATGAGCTGGGCCAACAACTACAACATGCCGGCCAACGGCGTGATGTGGACCCTGTTTTTCGGTGGCGCCCGCTTCACGCCCGATTTCCACATCGACGGGCAGAACGTCCAGGACTACCTGCAGCGCCATTTCTTCGGCGCGCAGCGGGCCTTGGCCGAGCGCGTCGCTCACCTGCCTCATGTGATGGGTTTCGACATCCTGAACGAACCCAACGGCGGCTGGATCGGCCGCTCCTTGAGCCACCCGCACATCCGGAAAACGGCGGAGGATCCCCGGCCCGTCCTGCCCGGCCCGGCCTGGACGCCGCTCGACAGCCTCGCCGCCCTGCAGGGGATGCGCCGCGAGCTCCCCGACATGGCCGTGTCACTGCGGCATCTGGGTGTCGTCCGGAAAGGCACCCGGATCGTCAATCCGCAGGGCGTACGGGCGTGGCTGCCGGGCCGGGAGGATCCCTTCGAGGCCGCCGGCGTTTACCGGCACGAAGGCGGCCAGATCATCCCTCTGCGTGAAGATTTTTTCCAGCAACAGGCTGGACAACGTGTCGATTTCGCCAACGATCACTTGGCACCGTTCTATGAGCGGGCCGCGACCAATCTGCGCGCCGTTCGCCCCGACTGGCTGGTCTTCGCCGAACCCGATCTCCTGGCCGATCCGCAGCACAGTTTTCCCCGTCAGTTGCCGCCGGATACGGTCAACGCGGGACATTGCTACGACGTGACGACCCTGTTGCTCAAGCGGGTGCTGGAGCCCATCGGGGTCAATATCATGCACGGTCGCGTGTTGTTCGGCGCCCGCCAGATCGAGGCCGATTACCGGCGCGAGCTGATGCAGGTGCAGCGCTGCTCGGAGCGCGTCAACGGGGGTTGCCCGACCCTCATCGGCGAGTTCGGTATTCCCTTCGATCTGCGTGACGGGCGCGCCTACCGTGCCTTCGTTGCCGGCGACCACGGGCCCCGTCCCTGGCGCGCGCATGTGCGCGCCCTGGAGCGCATGTACAACGCGCTCGACAGCCTGGGGCTCAGCGCCATGCAGTGGAACTACACGGCGAGCAATCGCAATCATCTGGCGATCGGAGACGGCTGGAACCAGGAGGACTTGAGCATCTTCAGCGAGGATCAGCGCACCGACGCCGCGGACCTCGACAGTGGCGGGCGGGCGCTCGACGGCTTCGTGCGCCCCTATGCCCGCTTCATCCAGGGGCGCCTGCAGCGCATGCAGTTCGACTCCCGCAAGCCGGGGTTCGAACTCTGCTTCGATGCCGATCCCGATGTGGCGGCGCCGACCGAAATCTTCATCCCCGCCCGCCGCTTTCCGAACGGTTACCGCCTCGATGCCCCGGATCTGGTCCGGGAGGAGAGCCGCTCCGCCGACACGATCTGCCTGCGGGCCATGACGAAAGGGCGCCGCACGGTCCGCATCACCGGCTGAGCGCCGCTGCCGGTTGCAGTGGAGCCATGTTGGAACTCGGCGTGCATCCAAGAAAGCACTCGGCGGGCTGACACCAGCCGCCTATGCCAAACAGATGGCCAAGATCGGCTATCCTAACCCAGGACTCTAAATGGCCCCGCTACTGAAACCGGGAGAACGTCGGGGACGGTTTAGCATTTCTAAGGGTTGGCGACATGCAGTGCTTCAATCTTCTTGCAATTGAGTCGACAACCCATGTGCCGAAAAACCGGAGGGTGACTAACCTCGACTGCTGTCAGAGCATGGCTAAGCAGCAAGGCACTCCAAGTGATCGAATTTGATATAACGCAGTCTTTCTGAACGTAAAGAGTTGCTTACTGAGCGCCTAGGTAATCCAATGAATATCGTGGCTGAACTGACTTCAAACATGCCACCGGCGCTAGCCGGGGTGGGCGTTGTCATCGCCGTACTCTTGCTCGTTTTTATTTTCCGCTTCTTTTTGCCGGGAGTCCGGCTGCTGCTCTGTCTAAGAAAAGTCCGGTCCCAATTGAAATCGAGCGGGCAGGATCGCCTGGCAGATCTCCAGAGCTTCTTTGCAATAGACGATACGCTCAAGCATCTCTGGAAAGAGTTTCGGGACACATTGCATGAGCAGCGCGAAGAGCGCCATGGCGAGCTAGTCACGGTGGCTTGGCGTGCAACGACCCCCGCGGCATCGTTCTTCAATGGGCAGAGCGTAATCGATGACCGATTGAAGACGGAATTTTTTAAACACCTGCCGGGAATTTTCACTGGCCTTGGTATTATCGGAACCTTTTCTGGTCTGATTATCGGTTTGCAAAACTTCGAGGTGCCAGACGATCCCTTGAGAGTTCGGGCGAGTCTGGAAGCGCTTTTGCACGGGGTTTTTGAGGCATTTATCGTCTCGGCCTGTGCGATTGGCCTTGCAATGATCGCAACATTGCTGGAGAAGGGGTTATTGGCATCGCTATATGGGCTAACTGAGGAAATTTGCGCGCAACTCGATGACCGGTTTGCCATGGGCGCGGGAGAGGAGTACCTGGCGCGTCTTGTTTCGGCTTCGGAAAATGCCTCTGCTCAATCGAATATCCTCAAGGATGCGCTGGTCGGCGATCTCAAGGTCTTGCTGCAGGACATGACTAAGCAGCAGATTCTCGCCCAGAAAGTGACCTCCGAAACCCTGGGCAAGCAGATCATAGGCGGCATCGAGGCGAGTCTGCAGGCGCCTTTGCACCGAATTGGCGAGGTTGTGGCCCAAGCCAGTGGCGACCAAAGCGCTGTTGCGACAGATCTGCTGAAAGATGTCATGGCGAGTTTCAGCCAACGTCTGAACGATCTTTTTGGCGGTCAGATTTCCGGCATTCAGGAGTTGAATCAAAAAAGCGCGCAGGCGATGCAGGACGCCGTGACGTCTCTCAATGCGCTGGTAGGTCAGATGACGGAGCAAGGCCGGCAATCAAGCGATCTCATGGCTCAAAAGATGGCGAAAGCGGTCGAAGAAATGGAATACCGGCAGGCCGAACTCAATGAACAGACGCGCTATTTCGTAGAAAATCTCAACAAGTTGATATCCAACGCGCAGAGCGAGACAAGTGGTAAGCTGAATGAATCCATTAGCCACCTTGGCGAGCAGATGGGCAACATGATCGGCACGCTTCAGTCGCAAGCCACACAGGCGCATAGCGAGCAGCAACGCCGTGAACAGGATTTGGCGGAGCGGACGAGCGGCATGGTATCGAATCTTGGAGATTCCGTAGCGGACGTCGTCCGTCAGATGGCCGAATCGACGGCGCAGATGCAGCACAGCGTGTCCTCTCTGGAACGCACCACAACCGACGCGGTCGGTCGTCTTAATGACGGAGCCCGAACACTGGAACGGGGAGCGATCGCTTTCGCTCAGGCCGGCGATCGGGTAACTGGTACGCTGGATCAAGCGGCGGCGCTAGCCAGCAAGCTGACGGAAGTCAGCGGTGGGCTCACGGCATCAGCACATGCCTTGCAAACGGTGCTCACCGATTACCGGGGCAATCGTGATGCGACAGCAGCTATGCTCACTGAACTACGCGGCGTCGTTGAGTCCGCCAAAAAGGAAGCTTCTCTGACCCATGAGGCGCTGGAACGCATCCAGACGGCGGCAACCAAGCTGGGGCAGGCCCAAAAAGACACGGAGACGTATCTGGAAGGGGTGTCCAATGTGCTCGTCCTGGCCCACGAGAAGTTTTCAGATGGGCTGACACGCACCCTGGACCGTGCCAACGGGGACTTCCATGCCAAGCTCAGCAATGCGGTCGGTTTGCTCAGCTCCGCCATTCAGGAGTTTGAAAACACGCTTGCCGACGCATCGGCAATTAATCGGTAAGCCATGGTCGGCCAGCCGTTTGGTGCAAAGGCGCGCGCGCGCGATGAGGCGGAAAAGCCGTTCTGGATCTCCTATGCCGATCTGATGACTGCATTGATGGTGCTGTTTTTGGTGGTTATGGCCGTGGCGCTCTTGGCGGTAACAAAGACCGTTTCCCAGCGCGAACAGGAGGAAGTGCAGCACCGCCAGGACATTGAGCGGCTGCTGGACCGGTTTGACGCGGTA
>JAJXTQ010000042.1 GCA_021783685.1 Pseudomonadota bacterium
CGAGGACCCGGCGGCTACGGCAGCGCGCCTCGATGCGCGCGACACCGAGGACAAATTGCTGGAGGAGGGCGACGGTCTTGCGCGCCGCATCGCGCGCATGGGCGCCGTGAACCTCGCGGCGGTCGAGGATCACGCCGAGCTTGCCGGCCGCATCGCGGGACTCGAGGCCCAGCACGCCGATCTCACCGAAGCCCTGGAGACCCTGGAGGCCGCCATGCGGCGCATGGATCATGAAACCCGCGCGCTCTTCGCCCAGACCTTCGAGCGCCTGAATGCGGAGTTCCAGACCACCTTCCCGAAGCTGTTCGGCGGCGGCGAGGCGCGGCTGGAGCTGGAGGGCGACGGGAATCTCCTGCCCGGCATCCGCGTCGTCGCGCGCCCGCCGGGCAAGCGCAACAGCTCCATCCATCTGCTCTCGGGCGGCGAGAAGGCGCTGACCGCGGTGGCGCTGGTGTTCGCCATCTTCGCGCTCAATCCGGCGCCGTTCTGCATGCTCGACGAGGTCGATGCGCCGCTGGACGAAGCCAATGTGGGGCGTTTCTGCGATCTGGTGCGCGAGATGGCGGAACGGGTACAGTGCATTTTTGTCACTCACAACAAGACCACCATGACGGCGGCCGAGCACCTGATCGGAATCACCATGCAGGAGCCGGGCGTGTCCCGCATGGTGGCGGTCGATCTGGAGCGCGCCAGTGCGCTGGTGGCGTCCACCGCCCACGTGTAGCCAAGCAGCAGGTAAGCCATGAGCGCATTGCAGGGATTCATCTTCATCGCGGGCCTGATCGTGCTGGTCGGCATCTATGCCCACTGGCGCTGGACGCAGTCCCGCAAGGCCCGGGCGGACGAGGACCACGAGCGCCTCGAGCCGGCGTGGGAAGACGAAGAGACATGGGAGGACACGGCTCCGGCCCAGGACGCCGATGAGGATTGGACCGCCGCGCCGGGCGAGGAGGCTGGGCCGCCGCCGGCCGCGATGGCGCCTGCCCCGCAGGTGTCGGCGCCCGCGCCGCGGAGTGCCGCTGGCGCACCGGTGCTGGAGCCGGCGCGGCGGCCGCCTTCGGCGCGCGAGAGTCGGTTCGACGGGCGCGTGCTGGTGTTCTACGTCATGGCGCGCGATCCGGGGGGATTTGCCGGCGGCAGCCTGGCGCGGGTGTTCCGGGAATTGCATCTGGAGGCAGGTGATCGCGGCATCTTCTACCGCTATGCCGAGGATGGCCGCCAGTCGGTGTTCTGCGTGGCCAATGCCCTCGAACCGGGGAATTTCGATCTGGCGGAGCTGGATGGCCTGCGGACCCCCGGACTCACGGTGTTTGCGGTATTGCCCGGTCCCTGGTCGGCGCGCCACATCCTGACGGCCATGCATCGGGCGGCCCTGACGCTGGCCGATCGTCTGGATGGCGAGGTGCTCGACGGACGGCGCGCGCCCCTGACCGCCATGAGTTATCAGACGCTGCTCGACGAGTTGCCGGCGGAGGCCTGATGCCCGATTCCGACCGCGCGGCGGCGCAGGCCGAGATCGACGGTTTGCGCGCGGCCATACGCCATCACGATCACTGCTACTACGTCCTCGACGCGCCGGAAATCAGCGATGCCGACTACGACGCCCTGATGCGCCGCCTGCAGGCGCTGGAGGCCGCGTGGCCGGCGCTCGTCACGGCCGATTCACCGACGCAGCGTGTGGGCGGCGCGCCGTCCCCGGCCTTCGGCAGCGTCACCCATCGCCAGCCCATGCTGTCATTGGACAACGCCTTCGAGGACGGCGAGGTCATGGCCTTCGACCGCCGGGTGCGGGAGCGCCTGGGGCTCGACGGCACCATCGTCTACTGCGCCGAACCCAAGCTGGACGGGCTGGCCGTGAGCCTGCTCTATGAAGACGGGCGGCTGGTGCGCGGCGCGACGCGCGGCGACGGCACCACCGGCGAGGCGGTGACCGCCAATCTGCGCACCCTGCCCAGCGTGCCGCTGCGCCTGCAGGGGACGGGCTGGCCGCAGGAATTGGAAGTGCGCGGCGAGGTCTACCTGCCGCATGCGGGCTTTGCGGCCATGAATGCGCGCCTGCAGGCGGCCGGCGAACGGCTCTTCGCCAACCCGCGCAATGCCGCCGCCGGCAGCCTGCGCCAGCTCGATGCGCGCGTCACGGCGCGCCGTCCGCTGCGCTGGTTCGCCTACGCCCTGGGCGCGGGCGGCGAGAGCGCGGACCTGCCCGCGACGCATTTCGAGCGGCTCGCGGCGCTGCGCGGCTGGGGTCTGCCGGTGTGTCCGCTCAACGAGCGGGTGGTGGGTGTCGAGGCGCTGCTGGACTACTACCGCCGCATGCAGGCCCGGCGCGCGCAGCTGGACTATGACATCGACGGGGTGGTCTACAAGGTCGACGACATCGCGGCCCAGCAGCGGCTCGGATTCGTTTCGCGCGCGCCGCGCTGGGCGATCGCGCACAAATACCCGGCCGAGGAAGCCCGCACGCAGGTCGTGGACGTCGGTTTCAACGTCGGCCGCACCGGCGCCGTGACGCCGGTCGCCAAGCTCGCGCCGGTGAGCGTCGGCGGCGTCACCGTCAGCAACGTCAGCCTGCACAACTTCGACGAGTTGCGGCGCAAGGACGTGCGCATCGGCGATACCGTCATCGTGCGCCGCGCCGGGGACGTGATTCCCGAAGTCGTGCGGGTGGTGATCGAGCAGCGCCCCGCTTATGCCCGCGAGGTGGTCTTGCCGTCGCACTGCCCGGCGTGCGGCGCGGTCGTGGTGCGGCCGGAGGGCGAGGTCATCGCCCGCTGCAGCGGGCAGCTCAGCTGCCCTGCCCAGCGCCGGGAGGCCTTGCTGCATTTCGCTGCGCGCCGCGCCATGGACATCGACGGCCTCGGCGAGAAGCTCATCGATGCCCTGGTCGACGGCGGGCTCGTGCACGATCCGGCCGATCTCTACGGCTTGCCGGCCGAGACGCTGGCTGCGTTGCCGCGCATGGGCGCCCGCTCGGCGGCCAATCTGGTGGCGGCGATCGACCGCTCGCGCGCCACCACGCTGCCGCGTTTCCTCTATGCCTTGGGCATTCCCGAGGTGGGCGAGGCGACGGCCCGCACACTGGCGCAGCATTTCGGCGACCTCGAACCCCTGATGGCCGCGGACGAGGCGGCCTTGCAGGCGGTGTCCGACGTCGGACCGGTGGTCAGCGCCCAGATCGTCGCGTTCTTCGCAGAACCCCACAACCGCGAGGTCATCGCGCGGCTGCGTGCCGCCGGTGTGCACTGGCCGCGGGTCGCCGTGGCCGCGGCGGACCAGGCGTCCGGCGGACCCTTGCAGGGCAAGCGCTTCGTGCTGACCGGCACGCTGGAAGGGCTCACGCGCGAGGCCGCCACCGCCGAGATCCAGTCGCGCGGCGGCACGGTGAGCAGCAGCGTCTCGGCGCGGACCGATTATGTCGTGGCGGGGGACGAGGCCGGCAGCAAGCTGGAGAAGGCGCGCGCCCTGAATATCCCGGTGCTCGACGCGGCTGCCTTCCGGGCCTTGCTCGCGGCGCCCTGAGCGGGTGTCTACCGAGTCAGGTGGTCAGCCGGCGCATTGCACCCGGACATGAGCGACACCCGGAATCGCTCGCTCCACGTCGACCGACGCCGCCCGTGCGTGGTCGACGATCGTCAGGCATGCGGCGGGACGTCGGGCGATCAGGTTCATGGATGGTTGGTGATGAAGTCCAGGATGTGTTGAGCGGCTGCCTTGTGCCCGCCGCCTTTTTGCAACACTTCGCTGTAGGCTTTGGCGTTTTTCTTGTAGCGTTCATCGCTGAGCACACGGTATACCGTCTGCCGGATCGACTGCGGCGTCAATTCTTTTGGCATGGGTTGGGCCACGCCAATCTTTTTCAGGCGCCGCATGTTGAAGCCCTGTTCGATCTGTTGTGGGACCACGACGACGGGAACACCGAAATAGAGCGCCTCGTTCAGGCTGTTCATGCCCCCATGGGTGATGAAAACATCAGTGCGCTTGAGGACTTCCAGTTGCGGGACAAACTTTTCCACAAGGAAACTGCCAGGAATTTCACCTAGTTCTTGCGCATCGATATTGTAACCAATCGACATGATGACGCCGACGGGCTCGTTGGCCAACGCCTTTATGACGGTGCGATAGAAATCGGCATTGTGGTTGTGTACCGTTCCCATGGAGACATAAATCAATGGGCGGTTTCGGAAACGCTCGAAATCCAGATTCCCTGCATCCCGGCCTTCGGGAATCGAAGCACCCACATAATGGAAATTGCCTTTCAGTCGATTCGCAAACGGCTGGAACTCGCGGGTGTTGAAGACGATGTTGAGTTCACCAAGGCAGGCAAAAAAATCAAAGATATGATAGAGGATGCCACGAAACTCGACGCCGATCTTTGCCATGAGTTCGATGCCTTGGCGACGTGCCCAGGTTATCAATGGAACGCCGCGGATCAGGACGCCGGCAACATGCAGCGACAGCGGTACATCGCTCAGCATGACCCAGGGCGAACTGACCAGAGTCGTGATGCAGGCGACAGTTGGCTTGTGCAATGCCTCTCCGATGTATTTCCCCCAGACACAACAGGAGTCGTAAATGAGGTAGTCGGGGTCATCCTGGCGGGTGCGTTCGAGCAAGGGCTCGATGCACTTGAGCGCCATGTCGATTTCAACCAATGCAAAGTCAAGGATATTCGTCGCCGTACTGGCGCTGTGAGTGTACTGGAACCACTCATCATAAGTGCGAAATTCGACGCCCAGACTGGTGAATTTGGCGCGTGAATCTTCGCCGGCATAGTAAATCACCTGCTCGCCTCGAGCGATCAATTCCCGGACCAGGCCCACTGTAGGATTGATGTGTCCGGACGCGCCTGGAAGATTGAAAAATACGCATCGCCCCATGATTCAAAATCCCTTGATCGATATGACATTCCATTGAATTATCAAGGCGTTTGTTTTTGGTTATCGCACGGATTGACGCGTCGATAGAACATCCGCGTTCAAACAGTAGTGCAAGAAATGTCATTTTGCTCATGTCGTCAGTTGGCGACGAGTTGTTCAAAAACATCTCTCGACATTCAGGAGGACAAGCCGTCCAACGATTGATACGGAGGATTCACCACATCAGATCGTCGGGCACCGCGAAGTCGGCATAGGGATCCTCCGCCGCCGGAGCATCGGTGGCGGGGGTTTGGGTCTCGCGCGGGACGAGACGGCTGGCGTCGCGCTGGGCGATCTTCTCGGCCGCCGCCGGCGGAATCACCTCGAAGCGCTCCCCAACGCGCACCAGCACCAGCCGGCCATCGATGAGCTGCGCGCGCTGGCCGGCTTCGACATAGATCTTGCAGATCTTGCCCCGATCGACGAACTGGTAGGGCGTATCCCCCTTGGCGCGATCGAGCTTGTGGGTCTGGATGATCTGGCGGATCTCGGCTGCCTGTGCCTTGCGTTCCTGCGCCGCCTGGCGCTCCAGATTGCGGGCGCGATCCTGCGCGGCCTTTTCCTCCTGCGCGCGCCGGGCCTGTTCGGCGGCCTGATCGGGCGCGCCCTGACGCTTTTCGCGGCGTTTTTCCTTGGCCGCTTTCTGCAGCTGATCGGGCTTGGCCAGCCCGGCTTTCAGCAGTTGTTCCTGCAACAGATTGGCCATGGTCTCGTTCCTCGTGGCGTAAGGCTCAGGTGCGCCGGGCGCGCAGCAGGCTGAACAGGCCCCCCGTTGCGGCGAGCCCCGCGACCAGGAGCGCCGGCGGAGCGGCAAACGGATGGGCCGCGGCGACGCCGCCCAGAAAGCCGGCAATCAGCAGCAGGCTGCCACCGAAAGCCAACCATGCGCCATGGCGCCGCACCGGCAGGCGTTGCTCCAGTTGCGCGAGTTGCAGCGTCAATGCCTGCTGGCGGGCCGGCAGTTCCGTGACCGCCTGCAGGGCATGGTCGAGCGTGAGCGGCAACAGCGGCAGGCGCTGGGCGAGATCGGGCAGGCGTTCCTTGAATTCGCGGTAGATGCCGCGCGGCCCGAGCTGCTCGCGCATCCAACGCTCCATGAAGGGCTTGGCGGTGGTCCACAGGTCGAGGTCGGGATAGAGCTGGCGGCCCAGGCCCTCGATCTGGACCAGGGTCTTCTGCAGCAGCACGAGTTGGGGCTGCACCTGCATGTCGAAACGCTGGGCGATCTCGAACAGGCGCAGCAGCAGCTGATCGAGATGGATGTCCTTGAAGGGGCGGAACAGGATGGGTTCGCACAGGGTGCGGATCACCGATTCCAGATCCTCCACGCGCGTGTCCGGCCGTACCCAGCCGGAGGCGACGTGCAATTCGGCGACGCGCCGGTAGTCGCCATTGAAAAAGGCATAGATGTTGTGGGCGATGTAGCGCTGGTCGTCGCGGCCCAGGCTGCCGACGATGCCGAAGTCGACGGCCAGATAACCCGGCCGGGCGGGATCGCGGGTGTCCACGAAGATGTTGCCGGCGTGCATGTCGGCGTGGAAAAAATTGTGGCGGAACACCTGGGTGAAAAAGATTTCCACACCGCGCTCGGCGAGGAAACGGAAGTTGACGCCACGGGCCTTCAGCGCGGCGATGTCGCTGATCGGGATGCCGTGGATGCGTTCCATGACGAGCACATGGCGGTGCGTAAACTCCCAGTGCACCATCGGCACGTAGAGGATCGGCCGGTCCTCGAAGTTGCGCCGGGTCTGCGCCGCGTTGGCCCCTTCGCGCACCAAGTCCAGTTCGTCGAGGATGGTCTTTTCGTAATCGGCGATCACCTCGCGCGCGCGCAGCCGGCGCCCGTTGGGCACGAAGCGCTCGATGAACCGGGCGATCAGATACATGACGCGCAGATCGTCGTGGATGCGCTCGTCCACGCCGGGCCGCAGCAGCTTCACCACCACCTCGCGGCCGTCTTTCAGTTGCGCGGCATGGACCTGGGCGATGGACGCGGCGGCGAGCGGGGTCTCTGAAAACGCGTCAAACACCCGCTCGACCGGCGCGCCGTAGGTTTCCTCCAGGATGCGCCGGGCGATGGCGCCGGGGAAGGGCGGGACGCGATCCTGCAACCGGGCCAGTTCGTCGGCCACCTCGAGCGGCAGCAGGTCGCGCCGTGTCGCCAGCGCCTGACCCATCTTGATGGCGACGGGCCCCAGTTCCTCCAGCGCCAGGCGCAGGCGCAGGCCGAAACTGCGTTCCTCGGCGCGCCAGTGCCAGGGCAGGGCGTAGCGCGCCCAGCGCCAGTTGCGCATCAGCGCGAGATGGAACAGCGGTTCGTCGAGGCGGTAGCGCAGCACGACCCGGGTCGCTTGCAGGATGCGCAGTGTGGCTCGGAGCATGCGGGGCCTTTGGCGTTCAGTCGGGTTGAGCGTGAACGTTAGGGGAAGATTGTTGCAGTCGGGCCACGCGCGCCGCGAGTCGCGCCACGTCGTCCCGCAGCCGGTCCACCTCGTCGACGAAGGCATCGACCTCGGTGCGATCGGGCAACAGTTCGCTCTCGTAGCGCAGGTATTCGCTGGCATCCATGCCCACGCTGGTCAGGCTGCGCCGCAGCCAGCCGCCCACCCGGCGCAGGCCGGTGCCCACGCTGTGGGCCAGGGCGTCGCCCAGGGCGCGGCTCAGCAGCGCCTCGAAATCCGGCCGGGCGAGGGTGAGCAGTTGCTGGAAACCCTCGGCGACCTCGGCCGTGCCACTCAGGCGCACGCCCGGCGGCAGGCGGCCGGCGGACGCGCCGGCGGCAAGCCGGGTCAGGCCGGCCAGGGTGCCCGAGATTTGCGCATCGCCGGGCTGCTCGGAGGCAACGAGCACCTGGATGCCGGCCGGATGCGCGCGCAGATGGAGCGTGCGACCCAACTCGCGCAGGTGCAGCGCCAGGATGCGGCCCTGCAACCGGTCCAGCAGCCGGCTCGCCGCCGGACTGCCCCGCAGGTTGTGATTCAGTGCCTGTTCCAGCAGGGCCAGCGGCAGGGCGTCATTGCTGCGCATGGTCAGACCTTGAACCCCCGATGGACCGCGACGATGCCGCCGGCCAGATTGAAATACTGGCAATGCGCAAAGCCGGCTTCCACCATCATCGATTTCAGGGTTTCCTGATCCGGATGCATGCGGATGCTCTCGGCGAGATAGCGGTAGCTGTCGGCGTCGCCGGCCACCAGCCGTCCCAGGCGCGGCAGCACGTTGAAGGAATACCAGTCATAGGCCGGTTTCAGCGGCGCGATGCGGGGCTGCGAGAACTCGAGCACCAGGGCCCGGCCGCCGGGGCGCAGCACCCGCGCCATCTCGCGCAGCGCGGCGGGCTTGTCGGTGACGTTGCGCAGGCCAAAGCCGATGGTGATGCAGTCGACGCTCGCCTCGGGAAAGGGCAGGGACTCGGCATTGGCCTGCACATACATGAGGTTGCCGGCGTGACCGCCATCCACCTGCCGCGCGCGGCCGTGGCCGAGCATGGCGGCGTTGATGTCGCTCAGGACGACCCAGCCGTCGCGGCCCACCTGCGGCAGGAAGGCGCCGGCCAGATCCCCGGTGCCGCCGGCCAGATCCAGCACCCGCTCGCCCGGCCGCACGCCGGCCAGCGCGACGGTGAAACGTTTCCAGATCCGGTGCAGCCCCATCGACATCAGATCGTTCATGAGGTCGTAGCGGCCGGCCACCGAATCGAATACGCCGCGCACCCGCTGCTGCTTGTCCTCGCGGCGCACGCGCTCGAAGCCGAAATCGGTCTCGTCGGGGGCGGGGGGCTGATCCGGGGTCATGGGGCCGTCCTCACGGTTCGGATTTGCGGACATAGCCGGCGGCCGCCAGGCGCGCCAGATAGGCGCTCCAGTTGGCATCCCGGGCTTTTCCCAGGGCATGGAGCTGCGCGAAAGTGTAGATGCCGCTGTCATGCCCGTCGTCGAAGACCAGGCGCACGGCGTAGTGGCCGGTGGGCTCGATGGCGCGGAGGTTGACCCATTCCTTGCCGACCACCAGCAGGCCGGGCCCCGCTCCATGACCGCGCACCTCCGCCGACGGCGAAAAGACGCGCAGGTATTCACAGGGCAGCGCGAACACCTCGCCCGAGTCGAAGCGGGCCTCGAGCACCCGCGAGCCGCGATGCAGCGTCAGCTCGGTCAGGCGTGGGGTTTCGGGGGGGCTCACGGCGCGCTCAGAGGATGTAGCGACTGAGGTCTTCGTCGCGCGCGACATCGGCGAGATGCCGATCCACATAGGCGGCGTCGACCTGGATGCTCGAGCCGGCGTGGTCCGGCGCCTCGTAGGAAATCGACTCCAGCAGGCGCTCGAGCACGGTGTGCAGGCGCCGGGCGCCGATGTTCTCGGTGCGTTCGTTGACCTCGAAGGCGATCTCCGCCAGGCGCCGGATGCCGTCCGCGGCGAAGCCGAGCGTGACGCCTTCGGTCGCGAGCAGCGCCTGATACTGGCGCGTCAGCGCGGCATCGGGCTCGGTCAGGATGCGCTCGAAGTCCTCGACGCTCAGAGATTGCAGTTCGACACGGATCGGCAACCGGCCCTGCAGTTCGGGGATGAGGTCCGAGGGCTTGGCGACGTGGAAGGCCCCCGAGGCGATGAACAGGACGTGATCGGTGCGCAGGGTGCCGTATTTGGTGCTCACCGTGCAGCCCTCGACCAGCGGCAGCAGGTCGCGCTGCACGCCTTCGCGCGAGACGTCGGCGCCCGAGGTGTGTTCGGCGCGCCGGCAGACCTTGTCGATCTCGTCGATGAAGACGATGCCGTTCTCCTCGGCATTGCGCACCGCCTCGCGCTTGATCTCCTCCTCGTTCACCAGGCGCGCGGCTTCCTCGTCGGTGAGCGCGGCCAGCGCGTCCCTGACCTTCATGCGCCGCTGCCGGCCCTGCAGATTGCCGGCCAGATTCTGGAACATGGACTGCAACTGGCCGGTCATCTCTTCCATTCCGGGCGGGGCCATGATCTCCATGCCGACCGTCGGCGCGCGCACCTCGATTTCGATGTCGCGCTCATCGAGCGCGCCTTCGCGCAGCATCTTGCGCATCTTCTGGCGGGTGTCGCTGCGATCCGGCGCGGCGGGCGAGGTGCCGCGCGAGACGCCGAGCAGCGCGTCCAGAATGCGCTCCTCGGCGGCGTCCTCGGCGCGCAGGCGCACGGCGGCGACCGCCTGTTCACGCGTCATCTTGAAAGCCATTTCCACCAGGTCGCGGATGATGGTGTCTACATCGCGGCCGACATAGCCGACCTCCGTGAACTTGGTCGCCTCGACCTTGACGAAGGGCGCGCGCGCCAGCTTGGCCAGACGCCGGGCGATCTC
>JAJXTQ010000043.1 GCA_021783685.1 Pseudomonadota bacterium
CAATCTCGCCAAGAACGAATCCCGGCTGCCGCTGCGGGAGCGGACGGCGGACGCCATCCTGAACCTGATTGGGAGGGCGCAGGATGGCCACAGCAGCAGAGAAGTCGGCGGATAGGGAAGAAGAGGTTCCTCCCGCGGCATTTGGCGAGGAAGAGCGCTTCATGGGGTCGCTTCAGAAAACGGAAAAAATCGTACGCTAAGCATGCATCGGGGCCGGAACCCAGCCATACAGCGTGGGAATGGACACGCCGAGGTTCTTGGTCACACCCTTAAGGAATGAGGCTCTCAGTCCCCGCATTCCGTTGCTTCGCTGGCACGGTGGTTTTTCCGCAGCAGCAGCGTCAGCGCCGGCGGCGCGATCAGCGTGGTCAGAATCACCATGATAACGATGACCGAGAACATGGTTTCGCTCATCACCCCGAGCTGTTTGCCGACCATGGCGAAGATCAGGCCCACCTCGCCGCGCGGTACCATGCCCCAGCCCACTACCCAGGCATTCGCGCCACGCCCGGCGGCGAATCCGGCGAGCAGCTTGCCGGCCACGGCGGCGGCCGTCACCCCGAGTGCGACGGCAACGATGGCGGGATCGGCCAGCGTGGACAGATCGACCTGCATGCCGGTGAGCACGAAAAACACCGGCACGAAGAAATAGCCGATCGGCTCCAGCATGTGTTCGTGCTGGTGTCCCGAGTGGCGGGTGAGCGCCTCGCGCAGACGTTCGGCGAGCGGGTGAATGCCGCCGGGCGTGTGATCCGGCAGCAGCGCCTCGACCTCGCGCACGATTCTGGGCGTCTCGAAGGTCTTGAAAAACACCGGTTCGAACAGGAGTCCCGCCGCGAAGGCGCCGATGATCGGCGCCAGGCCGGCCAGGTGCGCCAGCCAGGCCATGAACAGACCGGTGGCCAGCACCTGGGCGAACAACATGCTCTGCCCCTTGTCCAGCCGCGCCAGCCAGCGACTGGAGTGGGGCGCGATGGCGCGGCCGATGGCGATGGAGCCGACCAGGAACAGGGCGGCGTTAAGGATGATGCCGCCCACTTCGGAGAGGCTGACCGAGCCCGCCTGCACCAACCCGCTCACCACCGCCAGGATGACCAGGCCCAGCACATCGTCGATCACCGCCGCGCCCAGCACGATGCGCGCCTCCGGCGCGCCGAGATGCCCCAGGTCGCGGAACACCCGTCCGGTGATGCCCACCGAGGTGGCGGCGAGCGTGGCGCCCAGGAACAGATAGGCATTCGTTCCCAGACCGGGTAGCAGCCACGGCCCGGCCACGAAGGCGCCCAGCACAAAGGGGGTCACGATGCCGACCACGCCAACGCCGGCGGCCCGCCCGCCGACCTTGACCAGATCGGCCAGGCGCGTCTCCAGGCCGATCTGCAACATCAGGACGATGACACCCAGCTCAGCCATGAAGGCGATGATCGGGTCCTTCGCGATGCTGTCGAAATACTGGATGCCGAACAGCGACAGGTTGCCCAAGGCCACCCCCAGCAGCAGTTCGCCGAGCACGGCGGGAAAGCCGACTCTTTCGGCCAGCGGTGAAAACAGCCGCGCCGCCATCAGGATGATCGCCAGCCACAGGAGGTTCTCGGCGACCACGCCCCCGCCCGCCGCCCAGGCGATGCCGGGGAAAAACGCCGCGACGGCGAACATCCATCTGGATCGGTTCATGGTTTTGCCGTCTCCGCGGCGGGGGGCAGCACCAGCACATCGCAATCTGCCGCATTGACCACATCCTTGGCGACGCTGCCGAGCAGGAACTCCTGCATGCCGCTCTTGCCGCTGCGGCCCAGGGCGATGAGTTCGGCGCGCTGCGATGCGGCGCGCTCGACAATCGCGGCAGCCGGATAGCCCGCCGTGACATGGCGGGTGCAAGCACCTTCGGGTTGCGCGGCTTGCAGCCGGGTTTCCGCTTCCGCCAGGGCACGGCGGCGGTAGTCCTCGGCGAACGCCGCATCCAGTCCGGCCTGGCGCATCCGCTCGTCGATGGTCGTGTCGTAGACGTGCAGCAGCTCGATACGCGCATCCGGCGCGGCCGCGCGGCACAGCGCCGGCATCGCCGCGAATCCGGGCGAGAAATCCAGCGCGACGAGGGCGTCGCGATAAGGCGCCGGCTGCGTCTGGAGCTTGACGATCAAGACCGGGCAGGCCGCCGTCCGCAGCACCCGTGCAGCGGTGGAACCGAGCAGCAGATCGAGCAGGGTATTCTCGCCGCGCGCCCCTGCCACCACCAGACCGGCCTCGACCGTGCGCGCATAGTCCGCGATCTCGCCGTGGGCCCGGCCGATACGGGTGGAGGCGTGGGCCTCGATGCCGAAATGCGTTTGTAGCGTCGCCGCGAGTTCTTCCAGCCGGATGCGCGCGCCCTTGGCCGCGGCCTCGTCGTTGCGGGTGGCCTCGGCCGGCCGGATGTCCGGGCCGGGATAGAGCGCCAGGGGATGCACCACATGCAGCAAATGCAATTCGGCATGACATGCCTTGGCGATCAGGGCGGCGCGGCGCACGGCCCGGCCGGCGGGTGTGGAAAAATCGGTGGCAACGACGATGCGGTGGATGGGGGTCATGATGTCTCCTCGATTGGATGGTGGGTTCGCTCAGTGTTCGGTAACACGCTCAGCGCCAGGCGACCAGCACGTCGCCGCGCGAGTGGGCCAGCACGTGCTTGGTGACGCTGCCGAGCAGTAGTTCCTCGGTCATGCCCGCGCCATGCTTGCCGAGCACGATGAGATCGGCGCCTTGTTCTTCCTCCTGCTCCAGGATGCGGGGCGCGGCGTCGCCATGGACCGCTAGGGCGCGCCAGTCCGCCGCGGCGAGGCCAGCCTCGGCGGCGGCCTGATGCAAGCGGGTGAGCGCCTCCTCGCGGGCCTCGGTGCGGTGGCGCCGGATGGTCTCTTCCGCCACCCCGGCAATGCGCAGCTTGCCTTCGAAGGGCGCATCAAAGGCATGCAGCAGGACGATCTCGGCCTGCGGCGCGACCGCCCGTGCCAGACGGATGGCGCCCCGCGACCAAGGCGAGAAATCCACCGGCACCAGCACGCTGCGGTAGGCTTCGCGGGCGGGCTGTTTCACCACCAGGATCGGGCGCCGGGTCTTGCGCAACAGGCGCTCGGCAGTTGCCCCCAGCAGCCAGTGGCGCATGAAGCCCGCGCCGCGCGCGCCAACGATCAGCAGGCTCGCGTCCAGGCGGTCCGCCTCGGCGGCGATGCGCTCCAGCACCGCGCCTTCCAGCAGATGCGTCCCGGCGCTCACCCCGAGCGGCGCGCCGACGTCTGCGGCCAGTTGCGCCAGCGCTTCGCGTGCCTGCTCGCGGATGCGCGCCTGCAAGGCTTCGCCCTCCGCGCCGAACCAGCGGCGCAGTTCGTCGAGCGCACCCTGCTCCAGGACATGCGCGAGTTCCAGCCGTGCGTTGATATCGCGGGCGAGCAGCGCCGCGCGTTGCGCGGCGTGGCGCGCGGGGGCGGAAAGATCGGTGGCGGCAAGCAGGGTGTGCAGCGGGTTCATGAGCTTTTCTCCTTGTCCTGTTTCGTCTCGAGCACGGGTGCGTAGTCCCAATCCCGCACTTCCTGAATTGTCATATCGATGTCGTCAGTGGGTATGGACAGCATCCGCAGCGCCAACGCCCCCAGGCGCAGGCTGGCCTCGATTGTCTCCGGATAGGCGTAGCTTGCGCCGGCATCCATCAGTTGCGAGCTTGCATCGAGATCGCGTGCCCGCGCGATGACGGGTACGTGCGGGTAACTTCCGCGCAGAATTGCCACGGTGCGCAGCGCGCTGGCGTGGTCATTCAACGTGATGACGACCAGGGCGGCCCGTTCTGCATGCGCCGCCGCCAGCAATTCCGCATCGGAGATGTCGCCATACAACACCAAGTGCCCATCGGCGAGTCCCTGCAGCACCTGTTTCTGGTCGGTGTCGAACGCCACGAACGGCACGCCACTTGCCTTGAGAAGCACGGCGATGGTATGGCCGACACGGCCATAGCCGCCGATAATGACTTGCTGCTCCGGCACATCCGATAAGCCGTGGGCAATGCCCTGTTCCGCATCGCGTCGGATGCCAGACAGTCGGGCTGCGATGGCCTGATTGAAGCGGATCAGGAATGCGCCCGCGAACATCGAGAACAGGACGGCGGTCAGCGCGATCTGCCCCATGTCCACATCGATCGCTTTGGCATCGAGTGCTATGGCCAGCAAGGCAAAGCCGAATTCCCCGCCCACGGCCAGCAGCAATCCGCTGCGCCATGCCGTTAACGTGTCGATGCCGCTTCTCTTCACCATTGCCGTGACAATCAGCAGCTTGCTGACCAACAGCAGCAGTGCGCCAAGCAGTGCCCAATGCCAGATGTGCGGGATGGTGGCCGGTTCGAGCAGCATGCCGATGCCGATGAAAAACAGCCCGAGCAGCACATCGCGGAACGGACGGATGCTGGATTCGACCTGGTGACGGAATTCGGTTTCGCCCAGCATCATGCCGGCCAGAAATGCGCCAAACGCCAGCGACAGGCCAAGGCTGAATGTCGTCCAGGCGGCGAGCAAGGCAACCAGCAACACCGCCAGGGTGAACACCTCGGCGGAACGGCGCCGCGTGACGAGGTGAAACAGCGGTTGCAGCAACCAGCGCCCGACATAAAACACCAGCGCGAACGCCAGCAAGGCTTTGGCGATCACCCAGCCCAGTTCGCCGGCCAATAAATCGGCGCCGACCGCCAGACCCAGTACGGGAATCACCACCAGAAATGGCACCGCCGTGACGTCCTGGAAAACAGACATCGCCAGTCCGAGGCGACCGTGGGGCGTGTTTTCCTCGCCCTGCTCGGTCAACTGGCTGCTGATGAGGGTGGTGGATGACTGGGCAAACACCGCGCCGATCACAAAGGCAGCGGGGGCGGCCAATCCGGCCAGCCACACGACGAGACCTACCGCGAGGGTTGTGAAGACTACCTGCCCGGTGCCGAGTCCCAGCACCTGGTGACGCAACGCGTGCAGTTGGGGTAAGGAGAAATTGAGACCAATGGAAAACAGCAGGAAGACCACGCCAAACTCCGCCAGCGCCTTGAACTCGGGCACATTGACGGTCGGCCCCGCCGTATGCGGGCCGAGAATTACGCCAACCAGAAAATAACCAAGACTGGTGGGAATATGCAGGCGCTGAAAAGCGAGCACCACGGCGACCGCAACGCCCAGCAGCAGGAGAATTTGCGTGAGGTGTTCCATCAACAGGACTCTATCCCCGATATCGATCGGGCGGCAAGAAAGCATTCAAGCGGTTTCACGGCCTGCTCTCCCGCGGGCGAATGATCGAACTCAGGGCCTCCACCGCGTAATCGACGGCGTTGCGCATCGGGTAAAGAATTGTCGGTGCGCCGAGCCTCTTCAAGGCGGCGCCATCGAATTCCTCGCGGGCAACGACAGCCACCAGCGCCACCACCACATAGAGCGCCGTAAGCCAGTCGCGGCCCAGCGCCAGCACCAGCACGAAGCCGATCACGCTGGTGAACACAATCTGGCCGATGCCGGTGGCCAGCGCCACCGGCGCCGATGTGGCGCACGTGCGGCAGATCGAGCCGCAGGCCGACCAGGAACAACAGCACGGCCACGCCGATCTGCGCCAGGAGGTCGATCTGGTCGTGCGCCCGCACCAGTTCCAGCCCCGACGGCCCGACGGCGATGCCGACCGCGATCCAGGCGATCAGCACCGGCTGGCGCAGCCGCACCGCCAGTGCGCAGACGGCGGCGGCGATGGCGAGCAGCAGGGCGAGTTCGGCGAAAGGTTCGCACGGAGTCAGGAAACGACGCGCTCAGCGCGCGGAGCCAGGCAGCTTCGGGTTGGTGTCGGCCAGTCTGACGATAGGGGTCATGCCGGCCGCCCCTTTGGCGTGGAATTCATAGTGCAACTGGCGCAGCCCGTCAGGGCGGCGAGTGCCAGTGCCAGGATCAACAGGCCACGCAGCTCACGCAGGCCGCGCATCGCTGCCCACCAGCAGCACGTCGCAATCCGCCGCCTGAGCCACATCCTTGCTCACGCTGCCCAACAGCCACTCCTCCAGCCCGCCGGCACCTTGCCGGCCCAGAACAATGAGTCGGCGCGCCGCTCGGCGGCGCGCTCCAGGATGATCTTGGCCGCGGGACCGATCTCGATATGCCCGGCAGCCTGGGCGGGCATGTCGGCGAGCAGATTGGCCATAAGGTTTTTAGCGATGGCGCGCATGTCGACGCGTCGCTGCCGGACCGCCTCGGCGCTGAGCCCGACACCACGCAAATGCCGTTCGTCTTCATTCGGCAGTACGTGCAGTGCCTCGGCGGAACCGTCCGCGCTCAAATGCGCGGCCCAAGCGAGCGCCGCGTGGCTGTCGGGCGAGAAATCCACCGCCGCCAACGGCCGGCGATAGACCTCGATCGGCGCATTCCGAACGACCAGCACCGGGTCTTTACGCACCCGTAGCACACGCCAGGTGGTAGAACCCAACAACAAGCGCGCCAGCGAGTTCTCGCCGCGAGCGCCCAGCACCACGAGCCCCGCACCCATCGCGGCGGCGTGATCAGCGATCTGGCGGTACGCCCGACCGATGCGCTGCGCCGTCTGCACCGCGATGCCGTAGCGTGACCGCAGCACTTCGGCCAGCGCATCGAGTTGCCCGGCAGACGCGCGTTCGCACGCAGCCGCCCAGACGTCGGTTCCCGGCCCGCTCTCCATGCCGGGATACAGCGCCAAGGGCGACACCACATGCAGCAGCGTCAATTCGGCACCGAGTCGTTGGGCCAGCATCGCCGCGCGCTGCACAGCCTGATCAGCGGCGTACGAAAAATCCGTGGCGGCAAGGATGGGCAAGGGGATGTGCATGCGTGGTTCCTCTCTTCGACGTGCGACCGCCATCTCGGCGGAAATACGGAGCATCCGGCTGCACGCCCCAGCCAATAAAAGACTTCAGCATCATTTTATGCCATGCGCGCACGCATTCCCAGTAGGCACATGCGCGCCGCCAAAGAGGCGGTCAAGATTCCCGCGTGCGAACACGCGCGCCGCGAGCGCGCCCGCCGCTGCGGCAATGAGCAGCAGCAGGGCGAGTTCCGTAAAAGGACTTTGCACAGCTCAAATCTCCCGCTTCAGCCATGCGTCAAGTCGCGGCCAGGCATGGGGCATGAGGAGCAAGGCCACGAGGGCGGCGGCGAGGTTGAACACCGTATGAACCATCGCCACCTGCTGCGTGGCGGGCAAGTCCATGACGAGGATTTTGCCAATGACCGGTTGCAAGAGTGTGGCGAACAGCAGCACCCCGAGGACATTGAAGCCGGTGTTGAGCAGCGCCAGCTTGCGTGCCAGCATGTCCAGCGCGGCACTGGCCAGCAGCGCGGTGGAGGTGGTGCCGATATTGGCGCCCGCCACCAGCCACACCGCCACCTGCGGCGCGACGATGCCCTGCGACACCGCCAGCACCGCGAGTCCGCTGACGACGGAGGAAGATTGCACCAGCGCCGTGAGCAGGGCGCCGAACAGCAAGGCCAGCACCGGCGAGTCAAGCCATTCGTGCCACTCGGCCAGGGCCGGGTTGTGCGCCAGCGGCGCCAAGGCCTGGGAGATCAGGTCCAAGGCCAGGAAGATGAGGCCGAAATAAAACGCCGCCTTGCCATAAGGGCGCCACGGACGCGGCCCGGCGAGTGACCAGAGGCCGCCCAGCGCAACGAAGACCGGACCCAGCCCCGCCACTTTCATGGCGACCAGCCAGGCGGTCAGGGTGGTGCCGACATTGGCGCCGATCATCACCGCGAGGGCGCCCCGATCCGTCAGGGCGCGGTTGTGCGACAGCCCGACCGCCATGGAAGTCACCGCCGAGGACGACTGCACCACCGCGGTCGCAACGGCGCCAACCAGCGCGCCGCGCCAGTCGGTTCGCGTCAAACGGCGCAGGGCGTCGCGCAGGCGCTCCCCGCCGAGCCGCGCCATCTCTTCCGAGAACGCCGCCAGTCCGTGCAGGAACAGCATGACGGCGGCGAGGATCGAGAAAACCCAGGTGAAGAGCGGGCTCATTCACATGCTCCGCAATGTAAGCGCCGTGGCACAGCCTTTTCCATAATGTCCATGAACCCGTTCTCCAGCGTAAATGTTCAATCTGCCGGAAATCCGGCCATCCGCTCCAGCCAGACCAGCAGGCCGCCCGCCAGGCGCGGCGGCAGGTCGGGCAACGCCGCCATCTGCATGAGGGTCGCCGCGGACCAGGACATAACTGGAACCGAGCCAGGCCACGGCCAGGAAAAAATCGTGCGTCCCGGGCCCACGCAGCGCGACGAAGGCCGCCAGAACCCGGCCGTCCCTGGATCACGGCGAAGGAAAGCAGCAACAATCCGGCGAACGCCCGGATGGTCGGTTTCAGTGCGGCCATACCCAGTCGCTCTCCTCCGGTCGATCAACGCCGTGCTGGTGCGCATGACGGCGGCAGTCGATCTGCCGGTCGCGCAGCTTCTCCTTCACGTGAGCACCGGCCACGTGCAGCCGGGGCACGCGGTTGATGACGTCGATGGCCAGGCTGAAGCGGTCGATCTCGTTCTCGATGGCCAGTTCCAGCGGCGTGTTGATGTTGCCGCGCTCCTTGTAGCCGCGCACGTGCAGGTTCTTGTGGTTGGTGCGGCGGTAGGCCAGGCGGTGGATCAGCCAGGGATAGCCGTGGAAGTTGAAGATGACGGGTTTGTCGACGGTGAACAGGCTGTCGAAGTCGGGATCGGAGAGCCCGTGCGGGTGTTCTTCCGCCGAGGTCATGCGGAACAGGTCTACCACGTTGATGAAGCGGATTTTGAGATCGGGGAAGTGTTCGCGCAGCAGGGCGGTGGCGGCCAGCGCCTCCAGGGTCGGGATATCGCCGCAGCCGGCCAGCACCACGTCCGGTTCGCTACCCTGGTCGTTGCTCGCCCAGTCCCAGATGCCCAGGCCCTTGGTGCAATGCCGGATGGCGGCATCCATGTCGAGATACTGCAGGTGCGACTGCTTGTCGCAGACGATCACGTTGATGTCGTTGTGGCTGCGCAGGCAATGGTCGGCGGTGGCGAGCAGGCAGTTGACGTCCGGCGGCAGATAGATGCGCGTGACCTGCGGGCTCTTGTTCACCACCACATCCAGGAACCCCGGGTCCTGGTGGGTAAAGCCGTTGTGATCCTGGCGCCAGACGGTGGAGGTGATGAGCAGGTTGATGGAGGCGATGGGCGCGCGCCAGGGCAGTTCCTCGCAGATCGCCAGCCACTTGGCGTGCTGGTTGACCATGGAGTCGATGACGTGCACGAAGGCCTCGTAGGTGGCGAAGAAGCCATGGCGGCCGGTGAGGACATAGCCTTCGTACCAGCCCTCCAGGGTATGTTCGGAGAGCATCTCCAATACGCGGCCGTCGGTGGAGAGCTCGCCGCCGTCGGCATCCTCGGGCAGGGTTTGCGCCAGCCACAGCTTCTTGCTCACCTCATAGATGGCGTCGAGCTTGTTGGAGGTATTCTCGTCCGGGCCGAAGACGCGGAAATTGCGCATGTTGAGCCGCATCACGTCGCGCAGCATGGCCCCCAGCGGCCGGGTGTTCATGGCCCGCTCCCGGCCGGGTTGCGCCACCGCCTGGGCGTAGTCGCGGAAGTCCGGCATGCGCAGGTCGCGCCGCAGCAGGCCGCCGTTGGCGTGAGGATTGGCGCTCATGCGCCGCGCGCCTTCGGGCGCCAGCGCCTTCAACTCGGGCAAGAGCCGGCCCTCGGCGTCGAATAGTTCTTCCGGCCGGTAACTTCGCAGCCAGTCTTCCAGCTGGCGCAGATGGGCCGGGTTGTCGTGCAGGCCGGACAGCGGCACCTGATGCGCGCGCCAGAATCCCTCCACCTTGCGCCCGTCCACTGTCTTCGGCCCGGTCCAGCCCTTGGGCGTGCGCAGCACGATCATCGGCCAATGCGCGCGCTGCACCGGGCCGCCGCCGCGCGCCCGCGCCTGGATCTCACGGATCTCGTGAATACAGCGTTCCAGAGTCGCCGCCATGGCCCGGTGCATGACTTCCGGGTCTTCACCTTCGACGAAATGCGGCGTCCAGCCGTAGCCGCGCAACAGGCTCTCCAGTTCGTTGCCGGGGATGCGCGCCAGGATCGCCGGGTTGTTGATCTTGTAGCCG
>JAJXTQ010000044.1 GCA_021783685.1 Pseudomonadota bacterium
AACTCATTGCATGGTTCATGCCATCGCAGGCTTGCCATTCCCCTCCAAAAAAAACGGCCCCGGCAGTGCCGGAGCCGTCAAATGGCATCGCTGCCATGGTCGCCAGGAGGAAACGAGCGTGACAACGCTGCGGCGACAGGGCGGCCCGAAGCCGCGCCTGCGCAAGGAATCAGAACTTGAACTCGCCCATCAGCCAGATCTTCTGCGTATCGGTGGCGAAATCGTCCGCCTGGTAGTCGGCATACTTCACGGTCAGCGCCAGATTGGGGGTCACCGGCTTGGTCGCCATCAGATCCCATTCGGTGCCGTAGTCCACATCGCCGGCGTCGGACTTGAAGTCGTGCACCATCGCGGTCAGGGTGACACCCATCACTGCACCACTGACGGTCACGAAGTTGTCCTGCAAGCCCTTGCCGCCCGCGATCGAGTCGCCCAGAAACTTGTCGGCCCAGCCGTTGAAGATGTGCTTGGTCGCCAGCGGGGTCTGGAAGTTGTAGGTCCCGTCGCCGCCCAGCACTTCGCGCGAAAATTTCACCGTGACGCCGCTCAGCGTGCCGCCCAGTTCGGCCAGATAGTAGTCGGCATCGACTGCGGCGTCGGACTCGCCGTAGTCGCTCTGCCGGGCATATTCCAGGGTGTACAGCAGCTTGCCTGCGCCCACCGGCAGCCCGCCCTGGGCGCGCAGCCCGAGGGTCTGGGTGTCCTTGGTCGGGCCCGTGTCCAGGTCGTAGTCGAGCAGATAGCCGTAACCGATCAGCTTGGCCCACGGCGCCAGATCGTAGGCGGCATTGAGCAGGTGCGCGCTGAGCTCGATTTCATCGAAGGTGATGTTCTGCACCCGGTCGAGGTAGGCATAGGTCAGGACGGTCTTGGGCAGCGACTTGTTCTGCACGCTGAACGCGTCGAAAGTCTGTTCGTTCTGGCGCCAGCCGACGTTGCCGACGAAGCGGGCGTTGTCGAGGATGAGGCGCTGCCGGCCCAGCTTCATGTCGGTGTCGTACAGACCGCCGTAGCTCAGATAGGCCTGATTGAGTTCGGTGTCGGCCGGATCGGCCACGACCGGGTACTGGGTCTTGCCGTTGTCGGTGCTGTTGTAGTCCTCGCCGGCAAAGGCATCGACGTGCTCGAGTTGCACGTAGGCGCCGAAACCCTTCAGCTCGCGGGTCTTGTAACCCAGGCGCAGCCGGCCGGTGTAGGCCGCGGCGTCCTCCGGCAGCCCTTCCTGGTCCACCCACTCGCCGCGCAGCCGGTAGTCGAAATCCACCTTGCCGCGGGTCACGGCAGCGGTCAGCGGATCGGTTTCTCCGCCCCCCCACGCAAGGCCGGACCACACCGACAGGGCGGCCGTCATGGCGCAGCCCGTCTTCATGCCTGATTTCCTGGTTCGCATATCGATTCTCTTCCTATCCCGGATGACGGCTCCGCGCAGGGGCGGAACGCAAAAAAAAAAAACGACGCCAGCCCCCGTTGCCGGAGGCGGACGTCGTTGTCGCAGATCGGAGCGGACCGTCGTTGGTCCGTGCTCGCCCGTCAGCACTGCAATAAAACTGCCACAATTGCGCGAGCGCACGGCGGGCCGCTCACAAGGCCGCCGGGAGGCAGGCTGCCACGGCGCCAACGCACCGGGATCGGACGCGGGAGACGGTGATCGCGCCGTTTCGGTGCGATCGATCGGCTCAGCCGAGCAATTCGGCCATTTCGACCACGGTGCGGGCCACCTCCGCCAGACGCTGGTTGCGATCCATGGCCAGCTTGCGCAGCGCCTGGTAGGCGGCCTCCTCGTCCATGCCGCGTTTTTTCATCAGGATCCCTTTCGCCCGCTCGACGACCTTGCGTTCGGCAAGGCTGTTGCGCGTCCGCTCGAGTTCCTCGCGCAGCGCCTGGAACTCCTTGAAGCGGGCCACCGCGACCTCGAGTATGGGCTTGACCCGGCGCGGATTGATGTCGTCGACCACATAGGCGCTGACCCCGGCCTTGACCGCGCGCTGCATGATCTCGGCATCGGTCGACTCGGCATACATGACGATCGGACGCGGAAAATCACGGTTGATGTGACGCACCGATTCCAGCGTGTCGCGATCGGGAACGTTCATGTCGACGAGGATCACATCCGCCCCGCTGCGCTGCAGTTCGGTCAGCAGGTTCACGCCGCGCAGCGGACAATTGCACACCTCGTAGCCGGCGTCGGTCAGCGCCTGGCGCAAGATCGCGCCGCGCCCCGGATCGTCGTCCACCAGCATGACTTTCAATGTGGACACCAGCCGACCGCCATCATTGCTTGAAACAGGTGGAACGCGCCAAGCAATATTGGCGCCATCAGCGCGTCCCGGAGCGGCGGGACATCTTGCGGGAGCCCCTCTCATGAATAGCCTGGCCCTGATCCTCTTCATGCTGTTTCTGCTGGCCGGCGGTGCCGGCGTCGTCCTGCCGTTCCTGCCCGGCGTGCCTTTGGCCGCGATCGGCGTGCTGTTCGCCGCCTGGCTGGGCGGGTTTCAGGTGCTCGGCTTGCGGGAAATTCTCATTGCCGCGCTGCTGGCGGCTCTGTCGCTGGTGCTCGATTACCTCACCACGGTCGTCGGCGCACGCCTTTACGGCGCCAGCACCCGCGGCGTCTGGGGGGCCGTGATCGGCGCCGTCGTGGGCGTGTTCTTCTTCCCCCCGTTCGGTTTTCTGTTGGGCGCCGGCGTCGGCGCGATCGGCGCCGAACTCATCACGGGGCGGCCTTGGCGGGAAGCCGGAAGGGCGGGGCTGGGAACGCTGATCGGGAGCCTCGGGGGGATGGCGGTCAAGCTGCTGCTGATCCTTGCCCTGGCGCTGATGTGCCTGCCGCCCCTGATCGCGGCGCTGTAGACGGGCGCCCGGGCCGATCGAGCGGCATCACGCGCTGGGCGCCCAGGCGCCGCAAGCGCAGCCGCAACCGCGCCTTGTAGGGGGGCAAACGCGAAATCGGCGCGATCTCGCACAGCGGCTGCAGCACGAAGGCGCGCTGCAGCAGCCGGGGATGCGGCACGGTGAGACGCGCCGTTTGGATGCGCCGGGCGCCATAGAGCAGCAAGTCCAGATCCAAGGGTCGCGGGCCCCAGCGCCGACGGCCGCGGCGCCGGCCGTGCGCGGCTTCGATGTGCGCCAGCGCGCGCAGCAACGCCGCGGGCGCCAGCGTCGTCTCCAGCGCGGCCACTGCATTGACGAAGGGCGACTGGGCGCGCCGGCCGACGGGCGCGGAGCGATAAAAAGCGGAGACCGGGCCCGGCACCGTGTTCGGCAACCGGCCGAGCGCCTCGACGGCGCGAGCGAGTTGCCCGGTCGGATCGTCGCGATTGCTGCCCAGTCCGATATAGGCCCGGGCCGGCCGGCGGCTCATGGCGCCGCGGCGCCCTCCGGCCGCCGGCGCGGTGCACGCCTGCGCCGACGCCGCTTTCCAGGCGCTGGTGCTGCGGCCAAGGGCTGCGGAGGCTGCTGCAACAGGGCGTCCTGCTCCTCGCCGGGCGCCAGCTGGACCGTCGTCCACCACTCCCGCAGGGCGTCGGGAATCTCGCCCGCATGGCCTCGCAAGAGCAGGAAATCGTAGGCGGCGCGAAACCGCGGATGGCTCAGCAACACCTTGGCCCGCTTGGGGGTCGTCGACTCGAAGCGATGCTGCAGACGCCAGATCTCCTGCATCGGCGCGCGGAAGCGGCGCGGCGGAAGCACCGGCATGGCCGCATCGATGAACTCGCTCGCCTCGACCATGGCCTGCGGCAGCGCCATGCCCGCCGCGACACGCGTGGCCACGGCGTCCCGCACCGGCCCCCAGCCCAGGGCTGCGAACAAAAAGGCCGGGGTCACCGGCTTGCCCTCAGCGATGCGCTGGTCGGTGTCGAGCATGGCGCGGTGCAGCAGGCGCGCGGTCGGGCCCTGCTCGCCCTCGCGCCGGATCACCGCCTCGGTCGCGGGAAAGAGATAGCCGAACAGGCCGTGCTCGCGCAGCAAGGTGAAGGTCTGCGCCGCATGGCCGCCCAGCAACAGCTTCAGGGATTCGTCATAGAGCCGCGCCGGCGAGATGTCGGTCAACAGGGCCGAGAGTTCCGCCAGCGCCCGGGCGGTCTGCGCTTCGAGCGAAAAGCCGAGCTTGGCGGCGAAGCGCACCGCCCGCAGCATGCGCACCGGATCTTCACGGTAGCGCGTCCAGGGGTCGCCGATCAGGCGCAGCACGCGGTTCTGGAGATCCGCCATGCCGCCCACGTAATCGTGGATGCTGAAATCCTCGATGCTGTAATAGAGCGCGTTGACGGTGAAATCGCGCCGCCAGGCGTCTTCTTCCAGACTGCCGTAGACGTTGTCGCGCAGCACCCGCCCGCGGTCGTCGACCACGACGGCGTCATCGCCCTCGGCGCCGGCGCCGCGAAAGGTCGCCACCTCCACCACATGCCCGCCGAAATGCACGTGCGCCAGCCGGAACCGTCGTCCGATCAGACGGCAATTGGAGAAGGTCGCGCGCACCTCCTCGGGCAGGGCATTGGTTGCGATGTCGAAATCCTTCGGTTGCAGCCCCAGCAGGACGTCGCGCACACCGCCACCGACCAGAAAGGCCTGGTAGTGGGCGGCCTTGAGCCGGTAGAGCACTTTGAGCGCAGGAGCGGCGATCGCCGAGCGCGACAGCGCATGCTCGGCCCGCGGCACGATGACCAGGCCGGGCACATCAGCCGATCGGCCGGAGGGGATGGTGACGGAAGGGGGATCTTGCACGCGGACCGTGTCGTTTCAGGTGGGATGAATTCAGATGCGGATTAATTTAACATGACGGCCGCACCGTTACAGCCCATTCAGCTTGGACCCGCCCCTGCTCCCTTCGTCTAGTGGCCCAGGACGTCGCCCTCTCACGGCGAAAACAGGGGTTCGAACCCCCTAGGGAGCGCCATTGACAGTCGTTGATCCGCCGGTCGGCCCGCCTTGTGGCCTCGTCCGCCGCCTCGCCGCCATCTTCTACGACGGCCTGTTGCTGGGCGCGTTGTGGATGGGCGCCACCTTTCCGCTGCTGTTCCTGACCCACGGCGAGGCCATCCATGCCGGCAATCCGGCGTATACGGCCTATCTGCTGCTCATCGGCTGGGCGTTTTTCGGCTGGTTCTGGACCCGCGGAGGGCAGACTCTCGGCATGCGCGCCTGGCGCGTCGCCGTGCAAACCACGAGTGGGCACCCGATCGGGTGGGGCGCCGCGACCCGCCGTTATGCGGCCGCCTTGCTGTCCTGGCTCGCCTTGGGCCTGGGGTTCCTCTGGCAGTGGCTGGACCGCGACGGCCTCACCTGGCACGACCGGCTTTCCGGCACCCGCCTGATCGTGCTGCCCCAGGCCCGCTGAACCGACCTGCGCATCACGCTTGCACCCGGCGCAATTGCCAGCCGGCGAACAGCCCCAGAGCCAAGGTCGGCAGCCATGCGCTCACCCAGTTGGGCAGGCCCAGCACCACGCCGCCGCCGCTGAAGGTGAGGTTGATCAGATAGTAGGCCGCGCCGATCAGGACGCCGACGACCACCCGGCGCACCATGCTGCTGTCGCGCAGACTGCCCAGGATCAGCGGCAAGGCCAGCAGCAGCATGGGCAGGATGCTGACCGGCAGCACCAGCCGCGTCCAGAACAGCGTCCCGAACGGCTCGCTCTCCAGGCCGTTGTCGCTCAGGAATTGCTTCTGTTGCCAGAGTTCGCGCAGGGTCAGTGTCTCGGCCCGCACGGCCAGCACCTCCACCAGATGCGGCTCGATGCGCAGCGGCCACACGCCTTGCGGCTGGCGGAAGTCCGTTGCCCCTGCGGCGTCGAAGCGAGTGCCCTGCGCATCGAACAGCAGCCAGCCGTCCGGCTCGACCACCGCACGCGGCGCGCGCACGACCTGCCTCAGCGCGCCGTCGTCCGCGAATTCCAGGATCTCCACGCCGCGCAGCAAGCGGGCGTTGAGCAGACGATCGACGCGCACGAAGGTGTTGGCGTCCCGCAGCCACACCTGATCCGCCACCCGGGCCACCCGGCCGGTCAGTCGCTGTGCGTCGCGCATCTGGCGCGCCATCGATTCGGCCGGCGGCCCGAGCACATCGCCGAGCACCCAGGCGCTCGCCCCGATCATGAGCGCCGCCAGTATCACCACCCGCAGCATGCGCCACATCGGCAGGCCCAGTGCCTGCATCGCGATGAGTTCGCGCTGCGCCGCGAGACTGCCCAGCCCCAGCAGGGCACCGAGCAGGGCCGCGATGGGGATGGTTTGAAACAGAAACGCCGGCAAGCGCAGGCTGACGTAGGCCAACAGTTGCAACGGCCCGAAGCGGGTGTCGTCGAGGTTTTCGATCTGCCCCAGCAGGTTGACGAAAATCACCAGCGCGGCCATCACCAGCGCCACGGTGGCGACCCCGGCGAGCAGATGTCGCAACAGATAGCGCTCGAGTCGGCTCATGCGCGCGCCCATGACCGGGAAATCGACCAGGGGCGGATGCGACCGTTCTGATAGGCCAGCAGCGCCGCGCCCAAGGCGGCCACCAGAAGGTGCACCCACCACAGTCCGGCCCAGACCGGCAGGCGGCCCTGCTCCAGCGCGCTGCGCCCGAGGCCGAGCAGGTTGCCGAAGACGACGTACACCAGCACGGCCCACAGCAGTCCGTTGCTGCGCTTGCGCGGCGCGGAACGGGCCAGCGGCAGCGCCACCAGCACGAAGACGAACAGGGATGCCGGCGGCGCCAGACGCCGGTGGATTTCCGCCCAGTCGGCGGCGCCACCGGCCTGCAGGAGGGTCAGCGGCGACTGCAGGCTCCGCTTGCTCGCGCGCGGCAACATCTCGGGGAGTCGATATCGCGCGACGTGGCTCCGGAAGCGAATCACCTGGTAGTCGGCGCGTCCGGGCGTGCCGTCGTAGCGCCAGCCGTCCTCGAGCACCAGTTCGCGAACGCCGTCTGCGGCCCGCCGGGTCCAGCCCATGCGGGCACGGATCAGAACGTCCTCGTCGTCCTGACGGAAGCGGATCAGGATGTCCTCCAGGCGGCCGGTGGCGCGATCCGCCTTCTCGGCGTAAAACACCGCCTGCCCGCCCTGCAGCGGCAGGAAGCGGCCGGCCTGGAGCAGGCTGAGGCTGGCCTCCCGCTCGCTCGATTCGCGCATCACCAGACCTTCCCGGGCGGCCCACGGCGCGATCGCCAGCGAGAGGGCGCCGACCGGGAGCGCGAGCGCCAGCGCGAGACCGAGCAGCGGCTTCAGGTAGTGGCGCGGGCCCACGCCACTGCCCGCGAGCGCGAAGGCTTCATGGTCCCGGTAGAGCCGGCCGACGCCGAAGACGATGCCCAGCAACAGCGCGATCGGCAGGGCCAGCGCCAGTTGCTCGGGCAGCGTGAACAGCATCAGCCAGCCCACCACTTCCGGGGCGATTTCGCCCGATCCCGCCGCCGTCAGCAGCCGGCCGAAGATGCCGCCGGCCAGCACCAGCAGGACCACGCTGGTCAGCACCAGGACCCAGAAGCCCACTTCCTGCAGCAGATAGCGTGAAAACACACGCAGCATCAGGACGTTCCGCCTGATGATTCAATAAAAAACAGCTTTCTCATAAAATGCATCATCAGCGCAGCGGGATGTCAGGATTCGGCTGCTCTTCCGCTTTCCGCCCGAAGCCGCCTGTCGGTGAAGTCGGGCATCAGTCTACACGGAGAGGGTCTTTGTGGAATACGCAGCCAAGAGTGGAAATCCGGAAAAGCAGCGCGTCGCCTGCGTGATCGTCGGCGTCTTCGACTATCGCCGGTTGTCGGAGGCGGCCGAGGCCCTGGACAAGGCCAGCGGCGGCGTCATCTCGGCGGTTTTGCGGCGCGGCGACCTGGACGGCAAGGCGAACCAGACCCTCCTGCTGCACAACCTGCCCCACACGCTCTGCGACCGGGTGCTGCTGGTCGGTTGCGGCAAGGAGCGGGAATTCGACGGCGTCCGCTACCGGGAGGTGCTGCGCACGGCGCTCAAGGCCCTGCGCCAATGCAGCGCCCGCGACGGTTTCAGCTATCTCGCCAGCCTGCCGGTGCGTGGCCACGATCTCGGCTGGAAGCTGCGCGAGACGGTGCTGGCCAGCGAGGCGCTGGCCTACCGGTTCCGCGCCGCGAAGGATGACGAGGGTCGGGACGCGCGCCTGCGCAGTCTGACGATGGGCGTGGACAGCCGGCGCACGCTCGAGGAGGCGGAAAACCATCTGCGCACCGCCGAAGCCATCGCGGCCGGGACGCTGATGGCGCGGCATCTGGGCAATCTGCCGCCCAACGTCTGCACGCCGACTTATCTCGCCGAACAGGCCCTCGCCCTCGCCGCCGCCGATCCGGCCGTCACGGCAAAGATCCTGGAAACGGCCGACATGGAAGCGCTGGGGATGGGCGCGCTGTTGTCGGTGGCCCGCGGCAGCCGCCAGCCGCCCAAGCTGATCGTCCTCGAATACGGCGCCGACCGCGACGAGACACGCCCCATCGCGCTGGTCGGCAAGGGCGTGACCTTCGATTCGGGCGGGATCTCCCTCAAGCCCGGCGCGGCCATGGACGAGATGAAATTCGACATGTGCGGCGCCGCCAGCGTACTCGGCACCTTCAAGGCGGTCTCGCAAATGAAACTGCCCATCCATCTGGTCGGCATCGTCCCGGCCAGCGAGAACCTGCCCGACGGCAACGCCAGCAAACCCGGCGACATCGTCACCAGCATGGCCGGCAAGACCATCGAGATCCTCAACACCGACGCCGAAGGCCGGCTCCTGCTCTGCGACGCGCTCACCTACGCCAGGCGCTACGAGCCGGAGGTCATCATCGACATCGCCACCCTCACCGGGGCCTGCGTCATCGCGCTGGGCCACCACGCCAGCGGGCTCTACAGCAACGATGCCACGCTGGCCAAGGCGCTGCTGGCCGCCGGCGAGGCGACCGGCGATCGCGCCTGGCAGATGCCGCTGTGGCCCGAGTATCAAAAGGCGCTCGACAGCAACTTCGCCGACATGGCGAACGTGGGCGGCCGCGAAGGCGGCAGCATCACCGCCGCCTGCTTCCTCTGGCGCTTCGTGGAGGACCAGCGCTGGGCGCATCTCGACATCGCCGGCACGGCCTGGAAATCGGGCAAGGACAAGGGTGCGACCGGCCGGCCGGTGCCGCTGCTGGTCGAATACCTGATGCAGCAGGTCGCGCGCGCATGACCCATGTCGGGTTCTATCTCCTGCCGGACGGCGGCGCCGAGCATTGCCATCGCACCGCCTGCCGCCTCATCGACAAGGCCTATCGCCAGGGTCTGGGCATCTATGTGCATGCGCCCGATGCCCAGACGGTCGCCGCGCTGGACGCGCTGCTCTGGACCTTCCGGCAAGGCAGCTTCATTCCGCATGTCCCGCTGGCCCAGGAAGACGGCCTCAGCCCCGTCCTGCTGGGCTGCGACGCCGAGCCACCGGCGCGGCTGAGCGACGTGCTGGTGAACCTCACGGGCGCCGTGCCGCTGTTCTTCAGCCGTTTCGAGCGCGTGGTGGAAATCATCGGCGCCACCGACGGCGAGCGCGCCGTCGGACGCGAGCGCTACCGCTTCTATCGCGATCGCGGCTATCCCCTGCAAACTCATCACCTCGCCGCCTGAACCGGCCCCACGCCCCTACCCCGAGTCATCATGGACAAGTCCTACGAACCGCACGCCCTCGAATCGCACTGGTACGCCCGCTGGGAGGCCGGCGGCCATTTCCGCCCCGAACCGGCGCGGAACGGCGAGCCACCCTGGTGCATCATGATCCCGCCGCCGAACGTCACCGGCACGCTGCACATGGGCCATGCCTTCCAGGACACGCTGATGGACGTGCTGACGCGCTACCACCGCATGCGCGGCGCGCCGACGCTGTGGCAGCCGGGCACCGACCACGCCGGCATCGCGACGCAGATGGTGGTCGAGCGCCAGCTCGCCGCCGAGGGCCGCTCGCGCCACGACCTCGGCCGCGAGGCGTT
>JAJXTQ010000045.1 GCA_021783685.1 Pseudomonadota bacterium
CGCTGATACGCTGCGCCCCATCGGCCGCTCCGCCGCCTCCAGCACCGTCACCGAAGCCCCGCGCGCCCGAGCGGAGGCTGCGATCTCCAGCCCGATCACTCCCGCCCCGATGCACACCACCCGCCGCGCATCCGCCAGTCGGGCACGGATCGCCCGCGCGTCATCCAGCGTGCGCAGCACCATCGCCCGCTCCCCGCCCGGCACCGCCAGCCGTCGCGCCCGCCCGCCGGTCGCCAGCAGCAGCCGGTCCCAGCCGATCTCCCGCCCGTCGGCGAGCTCGACCCGCCGCGCCGCCACGTCGAGCGCGGCCACCGGGGTGCCGAGCACCAGCTCGATCCCCAGCTCGGCATACCGGCCCGCGGCATGGAACCACGCCACCGGCGGTTCCTCCGCGGCAGTGAGCACGGTCTTGGATAGCGGCGGGCGTTCGTAGGGGAGGTACGCTTCGGCGCCAATCAGCAGGATGCGCCCGGCGAACCCGGCTTGGCGCATCGTCACCGCCGCCCAGCCGCCGGCCTGGCCGGCGCCGACGATCACGTGGGTTCCGCTGACTTGGGTCCCGGTCATGGGAGCGACTCTGGCCCGCGCCCGCGGCCGAGTCCACGCCAGGCGGCCGATCTCCCCTCCCGCACTGGGAGGGGAGAAGAGGTCGTTACAGGGCCATCTCGGTCTAACACTCCAGCTGCATACCGCCCGACGTCTCGGTCACGTACGCATCGCCCATCACCGCTTCGACCGGCAACTCGCGCTTCGGAGCACTGACGGCAAATCCCTTGAGCCAGAGCACCGCGCCGGCGGCAACGAGGGCGGGCACGCTCACGAATCCGAACAGGCCGCTCATGCCCCAGTCGGCCTGCAACAGCGCGCCGCCGATCAAGGGCCCGAAGATCGCGCCGAAGCGACCCGCGCCGACCGCCCAGCCCACGCCCGTCACCCGGATCGCGGTTGGGTACAAGGACGAGGTGAGGGCATAGAGGATGCAAATCGAACCCTGGACGCAGATGCCGACCACGAAGATGATCAGTAGGGTCCAGTTGTAGATGCCCGCCATGTGGCCAAGTGCGTTGACCGACAGGGCGCTCAGCGCGAAGGCGGCGCCCAGCACATGGTAGATGCTGAACCGCCGGATCAGGCGGCCCAGGAGCACTGCGCCGGCGACGCCCCCGAGATTGAACAGCATCAGCGCGACGATCGCCCGCGACAGGTCCAGTCCCGCCAGTTTCAGCACCGACGGCAGCCAGCTCGACAGCAGGAAGGACATCAGGAACACCATGAAATACGATAGCCCGAGCAGCAGCGTCCGCGGCGCGTTGCCCCCCGTGAACAGCTGCCGCACCGCGACGCCCTTGTGGATCGTGCCACCGCTGACGAACTGCCCGCCCGGGTGGTAACGGAAATCGGGCGCGACCCGACGCAACAGCGCGGCGATCCGCTCGGGGCTCCGTCTGGCCACCACCATGAAGCGAATTGATTCCGGCAACCACCACCCCAGCGCGATGCAGAGAAGGATCGGTGCCGCACCGCCTACCCAGTAAACGCTCTGCCATCCGAAGCGGCCGATCAAGGTCCAGCACGCCAAGCCGCCAAGGCAGGCACCAAGCGGCGTCGCGCTCACGGCGATCCCGACAATACGGGCGCGCATGCTCTCGGGCGCGTACTCGGCGACCAGCGCGACCGCATTCGGAATACCGCCGCCCAGCCCAATACCGGCCAGAAACCGGATCACGATCAGCGCCGGCACCGATCCAGCGTAGGCCGTCAAGATAGTGAACAGACCGAAGATCAGTGACGAAAGCAGGATGACCATTTTGCGCCCGTATCGGTCCGCGACGGGCCCCACCGCCAACGATCCCAGGGTCAGACCCAGCAGTCCGGACGCGAAGATAGGCCCGAAGCCCGCGACCCTGGTGCCTACGTGGTCGGCCAGAAGAGGGGCGGTGAAGCTGACCACCTGAATATCGAAGCCGTCGAACAGCATGACAAGCCCGCAGACCAGGAACAGGAGGATCTGCTGCGAACCGACCGGCCGGCGGTTGATCTCCGCGCCGATATCATAAGTTGTATTTTTGTTGTATTCCATGGTTTCCTCCGGATTGTTTTGTGTATCGCAGCAGCGGCCGGCGGCCCGGCCGCTGAGAAACGGCATTCAGCTTGTGACCGCGCAGGCGCGGTAGTTTCAGTCCATGGCGCTGGTCTCCGTGCCCGTGACATGCCCGCTCACCCTAGCCGCGATGCGGCTGGCTTGTGCCACCTTGTCCCCGCGCCAGGCCACATGCCCATCGGGACGCACAAGAACGAGTTTGTTCGCATAGAGGCGGGCGATCTCTGGCTGCTCGATGGCGTGCAAAGAGACCGGAATGCTTCTTGATCGCAGTGCTACCAAAAGGCTTTCCACCTCTACGCTGGCAGCGCCTGGAAACGCGAGCAGCACGAACCCGCGTCCGAACAGGTCGAGTGTCGAGCGGCCATCCGTCAGCCAGGCGTGCGGCGCCCGCGCGCCGGGGCGCGCGGTCTGCGTGTAGACCGAGTAATCGTCGGCAGGTGCGGGGGTGCCGTCGGCAACGATCAGGGGCGATTCGTCGTAGCGGTAGCCGATCTGCAAGCCCAGCGATTCCCATTCGACTCGCGTCGCCTCGCGCAGCCGGTGCCCGATCTCGCCGCGCAGTCGAAGTCCCTCCGGGGTATCGTCGCAGATGGCCATGGCCTCCGGGGGTGTCTGCCAAGCGCGGAAGTTCTGCGTCGAGAAGTCGATATTGCGCCGAGCCACCGGTCGGCGCTCCGCCGCATAGCTGTCGAGCAGACCAGGGCCGCCCCAGCCCGCGATCATCGCCTCCAGCTTCCATCCAAGGTCTAACACCTCCTGCATGCCGGTGTTCATGCCCATGCCGCCGGTCGGCGACATCGTATGCAGCGCGTCGCCGGCCAGCAGCACGGACCCCGCCGAGAACTGCTCCGCCAGCGATTCGCTGCGCCGCCAGGGGAGAACGGAGAGGATTTCGAACGGCACATCATCGCGCCCCAGCGCCGCCCGCACCTGCGCCGGCACGTCCAACCCGGCCACGTCCAGCTTCGCGGCGGAGCCGAGGATGGTGAGCCGCCAGATCTCGCGGCCGTCCACCACCGTCAGGTTGCCCCAGGTTCCCTGTGGTCCCACAAACAAGTACCGCTCGGCTTCGCCCTTGTCGTGGCAGCGGACGAGATCCGGGATCCGCAGCAGCACATTTACCGAGTAGCCTAGCAACCGCCCCTGCATGGCAATGCCCAGGGCGCTGCGCACCCCGCTGCTGGCCCCGTCGCAGGCGATCACGTACCTGCTGCGCACGGTCAGGGTCCTGCGTGATTGCCGGTCGGTCACAGTCGAGACCACGGCGTGGCCGAGGTCCCGGAACCCCTCAAAAGCGTGCTCGAACCGAAGACTGACACAAGGATCCGCCGCCGCCTGAGCGCTCAGGATCGGCTGCATCCATAGTTGGGGGCAGCGCTGCTTCTTTTCGGGCGTCTGCAGCGGTGTGGGCGCATCGCGCATGCTGGGATAGTCCTCACGACCCAGCAGGAAGCCCGCGAGGCTGGTGCAGAACACCATCGACAGCCGGTAATCCTCCGGGAAGCCGCACCCGCGGATCCTCTCCGCGAAGCCCCAGCGGCGAAACATCTCCATCGTCCGCACCGCGATCAGCCCGGTGCGCGGATGCTCAATCTCCCCGTTACCGCGCTCTACGAGCACGCACCGGATTCCGCGCCAGCCAAGCTCAATCGCCATGGCGAGCCCGACCGGACCACCGCCGACGATCAGGACCGGCGTTTCCAGTATCTCGGTCATCGCTCACGCCTGCGCCAGGAACACGAAAGAAAGCGACCGACGGCGTGCACGCTCCGCGAGGGGGGCACCGCAGCGGGTTGGGCCCGCGTACAACGGCATGACACGCTAATTCACCCCGCGGGCATCGGAGGCCAGCAGTTGCTTGCGCCGGCTCCACTCGATCACCGCGTCTATGCACTTCCGCAACTGAATGGGCTGACCGACGTAGTAATGCGACGCGCCGGCGATTTCAAGGTATTCCTTGTCGGGCGTCCCGAGAGCTGCGCGAGTGATCGGGGCATGGGTGGCCGGCACCGCGTCGTCCGCCTGATTGACGATCTGTAGGACCGGCAACGCGCGAACCCGTGCGGCGTTGGCCGGCCCCTTGGCGTTGGACCGGTCATACGACCACTGCGACAGCCATGAGCGAAGGGTGGTGAAGCGTGCCATTCCGACCGGCCCCACGTTCACCGTGCGCGGATTACCCAGATAGCACCAGCCCGGACGCCGGCCATTCGGATCGACCGCGGGATCGATCCACCGAACATCGCACATGGTGCGGTGGACGACGAAGCCGCGTTCCAATTCGGGACCGTTCCGCTGCATCAGGACACCGACCTGCTCCAGCGCCCAGTCGGTTATTCGCCGATTGCGTGCCAGCTGCCCCGCCCGGAACCGGGCGATGAAATCCGCGGAGAACGGGGGCCGATTCAGGCAGGCAGAGTCGTAGATATCAAGCTCCAGGTCACGGAGATCCGGATTGGCCTCGTCGCGCACGGAAGGATCCAGCCACTCGGTAAGCGTTTCGGCCCGGCTGAGATGCGCGGCGATCAGGATCAGCCCATTCGCGGGCAGCAGACCCGCCCCGCGAAGATCGTAGGGATCGCCGGCCGGGGTTTCGGTGATCGTGCCACCTTCCGCCTGCGCCTCGTAGAACAGCGCCAATGCGCCGCCGCCCGACCAACCGACCAGGATCACTTTCCGGTAGCCCAGCTCCTCCCGCGCGTAACGGATCCAGGCGCCCAGGTCGTACGCTACCTTCTCCATGATCAGCGCGCTGTCGTTTTTCGCATACCGGCTGCCGCAACAGAGGACATGCAGACCAGCCTCGGCAAGCGCTATAGGCACAGGAAGAAGATGCAGCGTCGATGACGGGTGCATGAAGATGTAAACCGTGTCCGACGGGCTCCGGACCGGAACCAGACGCTGCCCTTCCAGCACGGTCGAGCCCTGGCTGCCGGTAAAGCCATAGGTTTCTACCATTCGCATCGGTTCAACAAAGCTGAGGAGCACCGGAACCCGGTTGAACGCGCTCATGCGTAGCGGCCTCTGGTCTTTCGGATCATGTCGACCAGCGCCTTGGCAGGATCGCGCTTCTCGCGCCGCGCCCGCTCCTTCGTCTCCACCCAGAGCAGGAGGTCCGCGTTGGCCTGCTCGGTGTGCTGGTTCCATTCGAATTCCAACGGCACAGTCAGCTCGAGCCGGATCCCGTTGGGATCGTGGAAGTAGATGCTTTCGATCATCCCTTTGTGATTGACCGGACCGAGCACCTCCACGCCGCACCCGACCAGCCAGTCGTGCCAGCGCCGCAGTTCCGCGCGGCTTTGCGCTTGCAGAGCAAGATGCGTGAAGGTGCCGTAGGCTGGATGCGTGGGCTTGGCTGCGGGCGGCAGGCCCGGACATTCGAAGAAAGCGATGGTCGAGCCGTCCCCCATGCGAAAGAAAACATGGAAATAGGGAAAATCCTCACCGGTTGAGGGCACATGGTCGTCAAAGATGGTGCTGGCCAGTTCCATACCGAGGACCCGCGTGTAGAAATCCGCTGTGGCCGCGACATCATGGGTCACGTAGGCGAGGTGGTTCAGCATCCGCGGCGTGAGCCGGCGCTGGAGCACGGGCATCAGTCCCTGCGCGTCACTGATGGTCGATACGTTCATGGTGCAATATCCTCCATTCTCGGTTGCATCCGGCCCGGGACCCCGGGCCCCTGGCCGCCGCGTCCGCGGCGGGTGGCGGTCCTTTCGTTCACTTCACGCCCTGCAGCGCCGGCGTAAGCCGTCCGACTTGCCCGGCGCCGGCACGTAGGCTTCATCGAGATACAGAGTTGCTCGGCACTGGGTGCCAACTCCAGCGACGCGACCCCTTCGTCAAGGTTCTTCGCCTCCAGCGCGTTGACGATGATCTATGTCACGTGCGGCCGCGCCCGCAGCCAGGCGAGGGCGAGCCGGCCCGACGGCCGCCCGCGCGGCCCGGCGAGCGTGAGCAGGCGATCGCGGATCGCATGATCGGCCTCGGATCCGCAGAGGAACCTTGGCTTGGCGTCCTGCTGGGCGCGCACCCGTTCCCGTCCGGTCAGGGCCAGGTCGCTTCCGACGGCGTTGACGAGGCCAGCCGCGGGCGAGGGGCGAACTCCTTCGCGCCCAGCTTCTGCTGGCCGCAGATACGGAAGCATGTCGCGTTACTCCTCGCGGTATAGCATGTTATACCGAGTCCGCATCGGACCGAAGCCTCGCCCGGAGCGGATCAATGCGGCGTGCTGGGCCGCCGCGAGCTGCCATGGCATGGAATTCGACACGCCAAAACAAAGTATCTTGTCCCCGCGCACGAGATCGGTCAGAGCGTCGACGGTTTCTTCGACCGGCGTGAGGCTGTCGCCGGCGTGCAGCTCGTAAAGATCGATGTAGTGGGTTCCGAACCGCTCCAGCGATGCATCAACGCTTTGTAAGATAGGTTTGCGCGACAATCCCCGGCCATTCGAGGACTGATCTATCGGCACCCAGACCTTGGTGGAGATGACCATGCCCTGGTGGCGGCAGAGGCCCGAGATCGCCTGGCCAATCGCCTGCTCGCTGGCGCCGAGCGAGTAGAAATCGGCGATATCGAAGAAAATTATCTCAGCATCGGACGCTTGCCCGACAAACCGCCGGCACTCGCGGTCTTCCAGCACCCACCGCTGCCAGCGGGGGCTGCCGTACGACATCATTCCGAGACACAGGGCTGATACCGACAGCCCGCTCCGTCCCAGCTTCCTGTATTGCATTCGCCCTCCGCGCCGCCAGGCTGTTCATGCCGACATCAAAGGGATGCGCGCCCGATCGGGCACGCGTTGCCCTCCCTGCGTCCCGACCTTGCTACCATGGCCGGCGACGGTGTGCGCCACCTTCCGTGCGTCGTCGGGCGCCTGGTCGGCGCGCCAAGCGACATGACCATCCGGGCGCACCAGCACCAACTTCCGTTCGTAGAGGGCAGCAGCCTCCGGCTGCAAGATCGTATGGTGGCGCAGCGGCACGCCGACGGCGGCGAAGCCATCCAGGATCTCCTGCACATCCACAGTGGGATCGAAGCGCAGCAGCACGAATCCCTCGCCGAACAGATCGAGCGTGGAGCGCCCATCCGGCAACCAAGCGTGCGGTGCGCGGTGGCCCGCACGCGCGCTGGGCAGATAATCGGAGGGATGATCCTCCGGCTCGGGCGTGTCGTCGGGGCAGATGAGCGGGGATCCCTCGTAGCGATAGCCCAGATTGACGCCGTGCGCCTCCCACTCCTGGCGGGTGCTCGTGCCCATCTGGACGGCGAGCCGCCGTCGCGCCGCGTCGCCGTCCGGCCCGTCGGCCTCGACTTGGGCGAAGTGGAGCTTCGGCGTGAGCGCAGCGAAATTCCTCGCAGCGAAATTGACGTTGCGCCAGGCAACCGGTCTGCGTTCGAGTCCGTAAGTCTCCAGCAGGCCGGCCCCGCCCCAGCCCTGCACGATCGCGTGCAGCTTCCAGCCGATATCGACGGCGTCGCCGAGGCCGGTATTCATGCCGTAGCCGCCGTTCGGCGCCATGACGTGGCAGGCGTCCCCGGCCAGGAACACCCGGCCATGCGAATACGCGGACGCCACCAGCCGGCTGCGCCGCCATGGCAGTACGGCGTCGATGCGGTAGGGGATTTGCCGTCCCCCAAAGCAGCGCTCGACCCACCATGCGGCGTCGAACTTTCCGCTGTCTAGGTTTTCGGGCAAGCCCATCACCGTCAGGCGCCAGAAATCTTTGGCATCGACCACCGTCAGATGCCCCCAGGTGCCCTCTTTGCCGAGCAGAATATACCGTTCGGCGGGCCCCATCGGGTGCCGCGCCGCCAGATCCGGTGCATACAGGTAGATTCCCACGGAATGATCCAGTGCCGCATCGCCTTCGAGCGTGAAGCCGAGCGCCTTGCGCACCGCGCTGCCCGCGCCGTCGCAGCCCACCATGAAGGCTGCCCTGACGTCGCGGGACCGGCCCGACTCCAGATCGATGATGGCCGCCCTAACGCCGTCGGCGTCCTGTTCGAAGGACTCCATCCGGTTGTGGTAGCGCAAATCGACCGCTTTCTGCTCGGCGACCGCGCGAGCCAGGATCGGGTCGAACCAGAGCTGTGGGCACCGCTGCTTCTTCTCCGGGCTGAACCCGCAGGTCGGCTCGTCGCGCATGGTCGGGTAGTTGATCTTGGCGATGAAGTGGCCGGTCAGGCTGGTGCAGAACACCTGATTGAGAGGGTAGTCCATCGGGAAGCCGCATCCGCGGACGCGCTCGGCGATCCCCCAGCGCCGACAGAACTCCATCGACCGCATCGAGACGAGGCCCATCTTGGAGTGACGGACCACGCCATCGCCCTGATCGATCAGGATCGAACGGACACCGCGATACGACAATTCCATCGCTAGGCCGAGCCCAACCGGGCCGGCGCCCACGATAAGGACAATTGTTTCATCCATGCGAGTGCTCGTCCATCAAGACATCCAGATAATAGCCCGTCAGGTGGTGAACCGCCCCCTCGAGATGGGAGAAGGGGCCGGGCTGGTACAGGCCCGAGGCCATCGCCTTCTGTAACTCGACCACCATTGGGCCGTCCTCATTCAGGATCGCGCCGGTCAGGAAACTCTTGTATTCCGCATAATTCTCCTGGAACTCGGGACGTTCGAAGGCGGACGGGGCGAACAAGCTGTAAAGGTGCAACTGCATCTTGCCTTCGGACACCGGCCAGGCGCTCCACAGCCGCAGACTGTCGTAGCGAAGCGACAAGTTGATGTTCGGAAAGATGCCGGCCTTCATGGAGGTGCTGACATCTGCTCCTTCCAGCCAGGGCAAGGTGGGGAACAGCTGGCGTCCCCCCTTGGAATGCGGCGCCGACTTCTGCTCGTAAACCCAGCCACCGCGCGGCAGCAGCTTGAAATTGATCTTCGATTTGTCGGACTTGAGAAAGCCGCCGAACGACGCGCGATGAAGCACCGGAACATGGTAGATATCAATCAGGTTCTCGACTAGGAGCTTCCAGTTGCAATCGATCTCCAGAACCGCCTTCTCAGCGAGGCGGAGGTCGCCGGACCTGAACCACCAGAGCTCGTCCTCGAACGGCGCGATGAACTCCGCAAACGGCATGACGTCAGGACTGAAACTGATGAAGATCCAGCCACGCCAGAGTGCGAGCTGGAGCGGCTTCAGTCGGCAATTCGTGAGGTCGGCGTCGCTCTGTTCCATTTGCGGAGCGACGATCAGTCTGCCTTGGAGGTCGTACAGCCAGGCGTGGTACGGGCAGCTGAAATCGCGCGCGTTGCCGCGCCCCTCCGCCACCGGCACGCCACGATGGAGGCACATGTTCAGGAACGCGGTGACACCACCCTCCTTGTCGCGCGCCACGATGAAGGGCATGCCGGTGACCTCGCCGGTCAGATAGTCGCCCGGCTTGCCGATTTCCTCCTCCCGACCGGCGCAGAGCCAGGTCGCCTTGAAGATGCGATCCTTCTCGAGCGCGGCGACCTGAGTAGATGTATACACCGCGCCCGGCATCTGGCGTGCCTGGCGGCGAGGCAGTTGTGTGTCGGCGAACTGCTGACGCAATTCCGCCAGCACGTGGGAGGACGACATATGCGTTTGACCCCTGAACATGGAAGCAGGCGTCCTGCTGGTTCGCAGGCCGTTCGATCGGGCGATCACCTTCCCGCCCGCGGGATGCGGGGGATCGGCTTTCAAAGCAGCGCTAGCAGATGGTCTTCAAGGCGGATAGATTGATTGTGGGATCAACCGATCGGGCTGATACTATTGACTCGGCATTGTCGAACTTGAATCA
>JAJXTQ010000046.1 GCA_021783685.1 Pseudomonadota bacterium
CGACGCCGGCTTGCGGGTGCCGGAGCCGTTGAAGATCACGTCCTGCATCGACTCGCCGCGCAGGTGCTTGGCCGACGATTCGCCGAGCACCCAGCGCACCGCGTCGATCACGTTCGACTTGCCGCAGCCGTTCGGCCCCACCACGCCGGTCAGCTGCGAGGGGACGGGAATCACGGTGGGATCGACGAAGCTCTTGAAGCCGGCGAGTTTGATGTGGGTTAAACGCAAGACAGCGGACCTTAGCTTTTATAATGGTGTCGTCTCAATCGCCGCCGTTTTGTTGTGATCGGAGCGGCGCCTTGTTTCCGCCACATTCTACACCGAGCCTTCCCATGCCCTCCACGCCCTCCAAGACCCTCGAGACCTTCCCCAACCCGAAACCGGGACGCGACTTTCACATTCACATGGAAGTCCCTGAATTCACGTGCCTTTGCCCCAAGACCGGGCAGCCTGATTTCGCCACGCTGATCCTCGACTACATCCCCGACCAGACCTGCGTCGAGCTGAAGAGCCTGAAGCTCTACATGTGGAGCTTCCGCGAGGAAGGCCACTTCCACGAGGACGTCACCAACCGCATCCTCGACGACCTGGTGGCAGCGACCCAGCCGCGCTTCATGCGACTCACCGCCAAGTTCTACGTGCGCGGCGGCATCTTCACCAACGTCGTTGCAGAACACCGCAAGGAAGGCTGGCAGCCGGCCCCGCGGGTCGACCTCGCGCAATTCGAACACCAGTCCAACACCCGCGGCTAAGCCCTTGTACTTCCTCGGCATCGACTTCGGCACCTCCGGCGCGCGCAGCTGCGTGATCGACGCCGAGGGCGCGATCGTCGCCGAGGACAGGCGCGACTTCGGCACGCTGGAAGAGTACGAGCGCGCCGGCATCTGGCGCGAGGCGCTGTGGGACCTGGTCGCCTCCCTGCCGCCCGCGATCCGCTCGCAGCTCTCGGACATCGCGCTCGACGGCACCTCCGGCACCGTGCTCGCGTGCGACGAGGAACTCTCCCCACGCCATCCGCCGCTGCTCTACAACGACGACCGCGCGGTCGAAGAAGCCGCGCTGATCAAGAAGACCGCCACGCCAGGCCACCCGGCCGCCGCCGTCACCTCAGGTCTTGCCAAGGTGCTGTGGCTGAAGAAGCGGCTCGGGATCACCGGCGCCCGGCTCTACGTCAACCAGGCCGACTGGCTGTCGGGCCTCCTGACCGGCCGCGTCGGCATGACCGACTACCACAACGCCCTCAAGATGGGCCTCGACCTCGACGACCTGAAATGGCCGGCCTGGGTCGAATACCTCGCAGACGTCGACTACCTGCCGGTGCCGGTCGCGCCCGGCGCGCGGCTCGCCACCGTGTCGCGCCCCCGGGCGCGCTACCTCGGCGTGAATCCCGGCTGCATGGTGCACGCCGGCACCACCGACTCGATCGCCGCCTTCCTCGCTGCCGGGGTGAGTGCGAGCGGCGACGCCGTCACCTCGCTCGGCAGCACCCTGGTGCTGAAGCTCCTGTCCGACACCCGCGTCGAGTCCGCCGAACACGGCGTCTACTCGCACTGGTTCGGCGACCGCTGGCTCGCGGGCGGCGCGTCCAACGCCGGCGGCGCGGTGCTGCGGCATTTCTTCGACGACCGCACGCTCGCCGCGCTCAGCGAGAAGATCGACCCGGATCTCGCGAGCCCGCTCGACTACGTCCCGCTGCCCAAAACCGGCGAGCGCTTCCCGGTCAACGATCCGGCGCTTGCACCGCGCCTCGCCCCGCGCCCGGCAGACGACGCCGAATTCCTGCACGGCCTGCTGGAAAGCCTCGCCCGCATCGAGGCGCGCGGCTACGCCCTGCTCGCCGACCTGGGCGCCACGCCCATCGGGAGGGTCGAAACGGCTGGTGGCGGCGCGAAGAATACGGCGTGGACCCGCATCCGCCAACGCCTGCTCGCCGTTCCCGTCGCGCGCGCGGCACACACCGAAGCGGCCTACGGATCGGCGCTGCTGGCGCGCGGCGGGAATGGCCTTTTCAGGCTAGCCAGATAATTGCCGCCTCAGCAGGCGCCGCCGAGGTGGTGCGTGGCGCATCGGCAATGGCGATGAGTCCGATCAGTTGGCCTCCGTGAACGACGTCACGGTGGCGCTGCCGGCCACACAGTTGACCTTGGCCGTGTGCACCCCGGGCAGCCTCAGCAGCTGCTTTTCGATGCCCTGGGCGCTCAACACGGACACCAGGCCGGTCATTTCGATCGTCGCTGTGTTCATGATGCCACCTCCATGTCCGGCAAACTGCCCTGTCCCGCGTGCGCCGGCATCACTTTTCCCTGCCCAGCCCCCATTGCTTGACCAGGGCATAGATCGCCGGGATCACCGCCAGCGTCAGCACCGTCGACGAGATCATGCCGCCCACCATCGGCGCCGCAATGCGGCTCATGACCTCCGAGCCGGTTCCGGTGCCCCACATGATGGGCAGCAGGCCGGCCATGATCGCGACCACCGTCATCATCTTGGGACGGACGCGTTCGACGGCCCCCTCCATCACCGCCGCGTAAAGCTCGGCCGTGCCCGGCGCCCGCCCGGATGTCCTGCATCGCGCCTGCGCGGCCTCCCAGGCGTGGTCCAGGTAGATCAGCATCACCACGCCGGTTTCGGCCGCCACCCCGGCGAGCGCGATGAACCCCACCGCCACTGCGACCGACAGGTTGTAGTCGAGCAGCCACATCAGCCAGATCCCGCCGACCAGGGCAAACGGCACCGAGAGCATGACGATCAGCGTTTCAGTGAGCCGCCTGAAGTTGAGATAGAGCAGGACGAAGATGATCAGCAGCGTCACCGGGATGACGATCTTCATCTTGCCGATGGCGCGTTCCATGTACTCGAACTGGCCGCTCCAGGTGATGTAGTAGCCGGGCGGAAACTTCACCTGCTCGGCGACCGCCTTGCGCGCGTCGGCCACGTAGGAGCCGATGTCACGGTCGCGGATGTCGACGAAGATGTAGGCAGACAGCAAGGCATTCTCGGTGCGGATGCCAGGGGTCCCCCTGGCGATTTCCACCCGGGCGACCTGCCCGAGCGGAACCATCGCGCCGTCCATGGTCGGGACCAGGACCGCCTGGGCGATCTGTTGCGGGCTGGACCGCAGCTCGCGCGGATAGCGAACCTGCACGCCGAAGCGCTCGCGCCCCTCCACCGTGGTCGTCACCATTTCGCCGCCGAGCGCGGTGCCGATCACCTCCTGCAGGTCGCCGACCGCGAGGCCATAGCGGGCGAGCTGTTCACGGTCTGGCTCGATGTTGAGGTAGTAGCCGCCGGTGATGCGTTCGGCGTAAGCCGAGGTCGTGCCGGGCACGGTCTTCACCACCGCCTCGATTTCCCGGGCCAGCGACTCCATCTCGCCCAGATCGCGACCGAAGACCTTGATTCCGATGGGAGTGCGGATGCCGGTGGACAGCATGTCGATGCGGGCCTTGATCGGCATGGTCCAGGCGTTCGACACGCCGGGGAACTGCAGGGCGCGATCAAGCTCGGCGATCAGCTTGTCGGTCGTCATGCCGGGGCGCCATTCGGATTCCGGCCTGAGGTTGATGACCGTCTCGAACATCTCGACCGGTGCCGGATCAGTGGCGGTGCTGGCACGCCCCGCCTTGCCGTAGACCGAGGCGACTTCGGGGAAGCTCTTGATGATCTTGTCCTGGGTCTGCAGCAGCTCGGCCGCCTTGGTGATCGACATGCCGGGCAGCGAGGACGGCATGTAGAGCAGCGTGCCCTCGTTGAGCGTCGGCATGAACTCGCTGCCGAGCCGCGATGCCGGATAAATCGACACCGCCAACGCCAGCAGGGCCGCCAGGACGGTCGTTTTCTTCCAGCGCATCACCCAGGCGATGATGGGACGGTAAACCCAGATCAGGAAGCGGTTCACCGGGTTCCTTGCCTCAGGCAGGATCCGGCCGCGAATGAACAGCAGCATCAGCACCGGAACCAGCGTGACCGACAGCAGCGCCGCGCCGGCCATGGCAAATGTCTTGGTGTAGGCGAGCGGCGAGAACAGCCGGCCCTCCTGGGCTTCGAGCGTGAACACCGGCAGGAAGGACACGGTGATGATGAGCAGCGAGAAGAACAGCGCGGGGCCGACCTCCCTGCACGCCGCGATCATGGCGTCGAAGCGATCCCGTGGGCCATGTTCGGGCGGCAAGCGCTCCAGATGCTTGTGCGCGTTCTCGATCATCACGATCGCCGCGTCGACCATGGCGCCGATCGCGATGGCGATGCCGCCGAGGCTCATCAGGTTGGAGTTCATGCCGAGCAGCCGCATGGCGATGAAGGCGACCAGTACGCCGACCGGCAGCATCAGGATGACGACCAGCGCCGATCGCACGTGAAGCAGGAAGATCACGCACACCGCCGCCACGATCAGGCTTTCCTCGATCAGCGTGGTCTTCAGCGTTTCAATGGCACGGTGGATCAGCTCGGAGCGGTCGTAGACCGCCTGGATCGTCACCCCCTCGGGCAGACCGGCGGCGATCTCGGCAATCTTGGCCTTGAGATTGCCGATGACCTCGAGTGCATTGGCGCCATGGCGCGCCATGGCGATGCCAGACACCACCTCGCCCTCGCCGTTCAATTCAGTGAGACCGCGCCGCTCGTCCGGCACCAGCTCGACCCGCGCGATGTCGCGCACCAGTACCGGCGTGCCGCCCTCGCTTTTCACCACCAGACTCTCGAGATCGGCCTTGCCACGCAGGTAGCCCTTGCCGCGCACCATGTATTCGGTTTCGGCCATTTCCACGACGCGTCCACCGACATCGCGGTTGGAATCGCGGATGACCTGGGACACCCGCGACAGAGGAATCGCGTAGGCGCGCAGCTTCATCGGATCCACCGTCACCTGATAAGTCTGGACGAAGCCACCGATCGACGCGACTTCGGCCACGCCCTGCGCCGAGGTCAGCTGGTAGCGCACATACCAGTCCTGGATCGTGCGCAGCTCCGCCAGCGTCCTGTCCTTCGCCAGCAGGACATACTGGTATACCCATCCGACCCCGGTCGCGTCAGGCCCCAGTGCCGGCGATACGCCCTTGGGCAGTCGGCCTGAAGCGAAGTTGAGGTACTCCAGCACGCGCGAGCGTGCCCAGTAGATGTCGGTGCCGTCCTCGAAGATCACGTAGACGAAGGACGCGCCGAAGAAGGAGAACCCCCGCACCACCTTGGAGCGGGGGACAGCCAGCATCGACGTGGTGAGCGGATAGGTGACCTGGTCTTCGACCACCTGTGGCGCCTGCCCTGGGTATTCGGTGTAGATGATGACCTGCACGTCGGAGAGGTCGGGCAGTGCGTCTAGCGGGGTTTTTGCCACCGCGTAGACGCCCCCGATGACGATGAACAGGGTGGCGAGCAGGACGAGGAAACGATTCCGGCCCGACCATTCGATGATTCTGGCCAGCATGGCGTTCCCTGTCAGTGCCCGCTGTGCGATTCGGGGCGCACGGGCTGGCCGGCAGCCGGCATGATGCGAGTGATCACCCATTCACCCGGCTGCCGCTCGACGAACTCGAACGCCACCGCCGCACCCGGCTTCAGCCCCTTGAGCAGGGTGGCGTTGGCGGCCTTGAACTCCATCGTCATGGCCGGCCATTGCAGCGCGGCCACCGGGCCGTGTTGGATGCTGATCCTGCCGGCCTCGGGGTCGAGGCCGTCTATCGTGCCTTCCGCCAGGTGTCCTGCGCCGCTCGCACGCTGAATGGTGGCCGCCGCCGGGCTTCCGGCGCCGCTCATACTGCCGACCGCGGCCTTGAGGTTGCTTTCGGCATCGATCAGGAAATTGGCCGCAACCACGACCGGCTCGCCTTCCTCGACCCCTTCGAGCACCTCCACGTAATGCGCATCACCGGCACCGAGTCGGACTTCGCGCGGTTCGAAGCGGCCTTCTCCGGCCTGGACCAGCACGATGCGACGGGTACCACTGTCGATCACCGCCGACTCGGGAACGGTCAGCACCCGGGCCTTGCCGTCGACCGACAGCTCCACCTCGGCGAACATGGCTGGTTTGAGCAGCATTCCGGGGTTGGCCAGTTCGACGCGGACCGGAACGGTGCGCGTTCCAGCGGCCAGGGTCGGGTACACGTACGTGATCCGTCCTTCGAAGACTTTGCCCGGATAGGCGTTGACCGTCACCCGCGCCCGTCCTCCCCGCTTCACGAGGCCGATGTCCTGCTCGGACACGTCTGCGATGATCCAGACCGACGACAGGTCGGTGATCTGGTACAGGGTCTCGCCAGGCATGAAGCGCATGCCTTGCAGCGCGTTCTTGTCGGTCACGATGCCAGAGACCGGCGAGCGAAAAATCAGGGTTCGCCTCGCCTCGCCCGAGCGGGCCAGCGCCGTCACCTGGGCGCCTGAGATATCCCAGTTCTTCAGCCGCGCCAGGCTCGACTCGGCAAGCTGGCGCATCCCGCTGCTGGCCGTGCTGTCGGCTTCTTTCATGGCCTGTACGCCCTCGATGGCGAGCGCGTATTCCTGCTGCGCGGAAACCAGTTCCGGGCTGTAGACCTCGAACAGCGGCTGCCCCTTGCCCACGCCCTGGCCAGTGACATTGACATACAGCCGCTCGATGTAGCCCTCGAACTTGGGCGCGATCGCATACACCCGGCGCTCGTCCGGCTCGACGCGCCCGGCGGCGCGAACGATCCTGTCCAGCACCCGCAGGCTGGCGACTTCGGTCCTGACGCCCAGTTTCTGCACCTTCTCGGTGCTGATCCTGACCTGGGGGGCGCCGGCGTCCTCCTCGCCTTCGTAGACCGCGATGTAGTCCATCCCCATCGGGTCCTTCTTCGGCACCGGCGACGTGTCGGGCAGCCCCATCGGATTGCGGTAATAGAGGAGCTTGCGCTGCGGCGCCGCGCCGCCGTTCGGCGACGCCTTCATCGCGCGCTCGCCAGTCTGTCCGCTGCGCGTACCCAGCCAGTATCCACCGCCTGCAGCCAGAGCCACCGCAGCGATCAAGCCGATGGCCACACTCATGCTCCGCTTCATAGGTCTTCTCCCAGAAGCCGCTCGATTTCCGCCAGCCTGACCTGCATCTCGAGCTCGGCCTTGAGGCGTCCGAGCCTGGCCTGGAGGTTCTGGCGCTGCGCGTCCAGCAGGGTCGCGAAATCGACCTTGCCGTTTTCGTAGCCAGCCAGCGCGGCGCGGAAGCTGAGCTCCGCCTGGGGCAGCAGGCTGCCGGCGGTCAGGCTCTCGGTGCGGCGGGCAGCCTCGATGCCGGCGAGATGCTCCGCGAGTTCGGCAAGCACCTGATTGGACAGCGCCTCGGCGCGTGCACGGGAGGCGGACAGCATGGCTTCCGACTCGCGCTGCTGGGCGCGACGCGAGGCTTGCTGGAATGGAAGATTGAGTTCGACCATCAGCTCCCATTCCTCGATTGCGTTCTCATACTGGATGGGAGAAACCCCGAAGGTGAAATCCGGGTAGCGGTTTTTGTAGGCAAGTTCGCGGTTCTTTTCGGCCAAGCGAATGCGCGCGCCTTCGGTGAACAGTTGCGGATTCCGGGCGCGGACGCGTTCCTCGAGCGTGGCGTACTCAAGTTGCGCGGGCGGTGGTACAGGACGCAGTTGTCCCGGTTCGGCCAGCGGTGCGCCGGCCGGCCGGGCAAGCAAGGCGTTCATGCGTGCCTGCAACTGGCGGCGCTCGTTTTCCAGCGCGATCAGCTCGGCCCGCATGCCGGTCTGCTCGACCTGGGCGCGGACGACGTCCTGTTGCACCGCCAGGCCGCCGGCATAGCGAACCCGCGCAATCCTTTCCAGACGTTCCATGAGATCGAGGACTTCGCGGCCGTACCGCTCACTGCGGTAGACGGAATAAAGCTGGGCGTAGGCCGACTTGATGCGTGCCGCGAGTTCAGCCCAGCTTCCCAGAGCCTGGCCCCTGGCGCCCTCGGCGTCGAGTCCGGCTATCTCGCGTTTCAGGTCGCGCTTGCCGAACCAGGGCACATCCTGCATCAGCAGATAGCGGGTACTGCCGACGCGGGTGGGAGAAAGCGTGGGGCTCTGCTCGCCAAACTTGGTGATGTCGCGCAGCTCGACACGGAGTCTGGGGTCAGGCAAGGCGGCGACCGGCGTCACCCGCTCGGCTGCGGCAGCGGCCTCCAGGCGCATCGCCGAATATTCGGGATTGCGCTCCCTGGCGTATTCGAGAAGGGACTCGATGCTGGCGCCCGGCAATTGATCCTGGGCCTGGGCTGGCGCTCCCCCGAGCCCGGTCAGGGCGACCAGAAGGCATCCTGACACGCCAAGTCTTATTCTCATGTGGGCCCTCCCTCGATACGCACGAATTTCCCTCTGGCGGTGAGTTCTTTAAGAATGCGCCTGGATTGCGCCCTGCGTGTTGGCCATGGATCCCGGTCCGCTCCGACTCTCAATCCGTCAGATCGGCACGCTGTTTCAGAAACGTTTCCCGATCGATTTCACCCCGGGCATAGCGTGCTTCCAGGATGTCCAGTGCCGTTCGCCCGGGTGTTCCGTTCCGGCCGCGCAGGGCATACACGATGCCCGCGACCAGCAGGATGGGGGCTAGCCAGACCAGCACCATGCCCCAGCCCATCCCGTAATGCTCGAACCCCCACATACCCGTTCTCCTGTCCGGATTGACGCAAGCCCCACCGCACGGCCCTGCTCCCGCCGGATTGCAACTGCGGGATGGATGCCATGCCTTTTTATAGATCAGTCATTCAACACAGACCCGTAGGTATTTCCACTGCCTTTCTCCGGGGCGTGGCTATCGCCTGCCTTGTGCGGCACGTGCCTTTCGCCCGCCTGGAGGTCGAGCAGGACCGAGCCGTAGATGTCTCCGGTGCCCCGTTCGGGCTCATGGCTATCCCCGGCCGCGTGGAGGAAATGGCTGTCATGCACGTTGGTGATGCTCTGCTGCAGATCAGGGCTGCTGTTCTGGTGGTAGGCCCAGGCCGGGGTCACCGCAGGGCGAGCGTGACGGATGCGATTGCGGATTTCATGGTGTGCTCCTTTTCACGGGGTGGCTTGGCGCCGCGGACGTGGCGCGCGGCTCACTTGGCTGGGGAGGCAGGGGCGCCTTGCGGCATGCCCATGTTCCCTTGCATCATCATCTGCATCATGTCCATGCGCTTCTCCATCATATCCATGCGCCTGGCCATCATGTCGTCACTGCCGGACATGCCCGGCCCCATCATGCCCATGCCTCCGCTCATCATGCCGCCCTGCGTCATCGGACAGTCCATCATTCCGCCGCCCATCATGCCTCTCCCGGCCATCATGTTTTCCTGCATGGTCTGCATATGCTCCTGCAGCAGTCTCTGGCGCTGCGCCGGATCTTGGGTCTTGGCCATCTGCTCCAACTGGCTTTGCATTCGCTTGGTGTTGGCCTGCATCTTCTCGATTGTCCGCTCGGCAGAGGGTGCGGCTGCATCGGCTTTCTGGTCGGGGTGATGTGCGTCCTCCGCGAGAACAGGCTGCATGGCCATGGCGGCCCACATCAGGGTGGCAATCAATGCGGTGCTACGTTTCATGTTCAACTCCTTCCTGGCGTGGGGTAAATGAACCTTAGGGTTTGACGACTTCGAGCGTGGTGACCGTGAATGTGCCGCTCATCCTGTCAGCACGGAACCGGATCGTGTCGCCTGGCTTCACCTGATCGAGCCAGCCAGCATCCTGGACACGAAAAACCATGGTCATGCCGGGCATGTCGAGGT
>JAJXTQ010000047.1 GCA_021783685.1 Pseudomonadota bacterium
CGCGCGAGGGCTGTTACAACTGCCACTCGCAGATGGTGCGGCCCTTTCGGGCCGAGACCGAACGCTATGGCCACTACTCGGTGGCCGGCGAATTCGTCTACGACCGGCCGTTCCAGTGGGGCTCCAAACGCACCGGCCCCGACCTCGCCCGGGTCGGCGGGCGCTACTCGGACGATTGGCATCGCCTGCACCTGAACAACCCGCGCAACGTCGTCCCGGAATCCAACATGCCCGGCTACCCCTGGCTCGCCGACACGCTGGTGGACGGCCAGACCGTCGCCCGACACCTGCGCACCCTGAAGACCTTGGGCGTGCCCTATACCGACGAACAGATCGCCGGCGCCAGCGCAGCGCTCGCCGGAAAGACCGAGCAGGATGCGGTCATCGCCTATCTCCAGGGTTTGGGTACCGCACTGGCCGGGAGGAAGTAGCCATGACGACCGGCACCCTGATGGGCGTGGTCACAGCAATCATGATGGTGATCTTCGTCGGCGTCGTCGTCTGGGCCTATGTGCTGCGCAAATCCACCGACTTCGATCAGGCCGCGCGTCTGCCCCTGCAGGAAGACGCGCCGCAGCACCCCGATTTCGCCTCGAGGAAGCACTCATGACCCGTTTCTGGAGTCTGTACATCGTCCTGCTCACGCTCGCCAACATCGCGGCGGCGCTCTGGCTGATCCGCTGGACCGCGAAGCCACGCAAGGGAGAGCCGGCCAGCACCGAAACGACCGGGCATGTCTGGGACGGTGATTTGACCGAATACAACAAGCCCATGCCGCGCTGGTGGCTGTACCTGTTCTATCTCAGCATCGTCTTCGCGCTGATCTATCTGGTCCTCTACCCTGGTCTCGGCAACTTCCGCGGACTGCTCGGCTGGTCACAGGTGAACGCCTACGAAAGCCAGGTCGCCGAGGCCGAACGAACCTATGGTCCGCTGTTCCAGTCCTACGCGGCCACCGACCTCGTGGCACTGAGCCGAAATCATGAAGCGATGGAGACCGCATCGCGGCTGTTCGCCAACACCTGCGCCGGTTGCCATGGTTCCGATGCGCACGGCGGCCCCGGCTTCCCCAACCTCACCGACGCCGACTGGCTCTATGGGGCGGCCCCGGAGACGATCCGCGAGAGCATTCTCAAGGGACGCGGCGGCATGATGCCGTCGTTCGGGCCGGTCCTGGGGGAAGACGGGATCGCCGAGGTCACGCAGTACGTGCTCAGCCTGAGCGGTCGCCCCAGCGATCCGGTCAAGGCCGCGGCCGGACAGCAGAAATTCGCCACCACCTGTGCCGCCTGCCATGGCTCCGACGGCAAGGGCACCCCGGCGTTGGGCGCGCCCAACCTCACCGACCGGATCTGGCTCTACGGCGGTTCGGCCGACACCATCGCACAGACCGTGCGCGGCGGCCGGCAGGGACGCATGCCCGCCCATGAGGCCATCCTGGGCGCGGATCGCGCCCACCTGATGGCCGCTTATGTCTACCATCTTTCCCATGGGGACGATGTCGCGAAAGAATGAGGATCTCGCCATGATCGACGCGCCGGAGAACATGGAATACCCCCTCGGCCCTTGGGCTCGGGCCGCGGCGGTGGTGCTCTGGCCGTCCTTCGTCAGCGCCGTGCTCGCCACCGCGGCTTTTTTCTCCCAGGTCGATCCTCATGTGCTGCACCTGGCCACCTTCCCTGAGTGGCCGATCAGCCGGGAACTGGGGTACACCCTGGGCTTTTTCATGTTCTGGGCGGTCACCGCGCTGTCCAGCCTGTTCACGCTGATCCTGCTCAGGACGCCGGCAGGGCAAACCGCAGAAGGACCTGCACCCGATGTACCGAATCACGAGGCGCCATGAATACCGCTTCCTCCCCACGCTCCCGGCAGGCTCCGCCGCCTGACGGCGACTCGCCTTACGCTGCGCGCCGGAAGATCCATCCGCGCGAGGTCACGGGCAGCTTCCAGACCCTGCGCCGGATCATGCTCATCGCTGTCCTCGGCGCGTTCTACACCCTGTGCTGGGTGCCCTGGGGCGGCCGACAGATCATCCTGTGGGACCTGCCCGCGCGGCGCTTCCACATCCTGTGGATGACCTTCTATCCGCAGGATTTCATCTACGTCGCCATCCTGCTGGTCCTGGCGGCGGTGACCCTGCTGTTCTTCACCGCCCTGGCCGGCCGGCTGTGGTGCGGCTACACCTGCCCCCAGACCCTCTGGACCGAGATGTTCCTCTGGATCGAGCGACGCATCGAAGGCGATCGGCCGCAACGCATCAAGCTGGACAAGTCGCCCTGGACGCGCGAGAAGATCCTGCGCCGCGGCGGCAAGCATGTGATCTGGATCGCCGTGGGTCTGTGGACCGGGATCACCTTCGTCGGCTATTTCACGCCCATCCGCGAGTTGCTGACCGAGCTGGTCCAGTTCCGGCTCGGGCCCTGGGAAGCGTTCTGGGTGTTCTTCTATGGGTTCGCGACCTACGGCAACGCCGGCTTCCTGCGCGAGCAGGTCTGCAAGTACATGTGTCCCTACGCGCGTTTCCAGAGCGCCATGTTCGACCGCGACAGCCTGATCATTTCCTACGACGAGCAGCGCGGCGAGCCACGCGGCAGCCGGCGGCGTGAAAGCGATGCCCGCTCGGCCGGTCTGGGCGATTGCATCGATTGCACGATGTGCGTACAGGTCTGCCCGACCGGCATCGACATCCGCAAGGGTCTGCAGTACGAGTGCATCGGCTGCGCCGCCTGCATCGACGTGTGCGACCAGGTGATGGACCGCATGGGCTATCCGCGCGGGCTGGTGCGCTACACCACCCAGAACGCGCTGGAAGGCAAACCCACGCATATCCTGCGGCCGCGCGTCATCATCTATGCGACCATCCTGCTGGTCGCCGGCGGCCTCACCGCCTACTCGATCCTCACCCGGCCCGGGCTGTCCATGGACGTGCTGCGCGATCGCAACGTGCTTTACCGGACGCTCGACGACGGGCGCATCGAGAACAGCTACATGCTGAAGATCAATAACCGCACCGAGATGCAGCACAGCTACCGCCTCGAAGCGCGCGGCGCCGACGGCATCGAGGTCCACAGCGATCCGGCGCTCATCACCCTGCCGCCTGGTGCCATCCAGCCGATTCCGGCGCGGGTCCAAATCCCCTCCAGCAGCATCGACGGGGCGATGGATATCGAACTCATGCTGTCCACCGTGGATGCCCCAGATGCACCCGTCATCCGGGAACAGGCACGCTTTCTGGGTCCGAAGCAGGCGGAAAATCGATGAACACCCATGCGCCCTGGTACCGGCAGTTCTGGCCCTGGTTTCTAATGCTGCCACCGGCGGTGGCCCTGACGGGCGGGCTGGCCACCCTGTGGCTGGCCGTCGAGCACGCCGACAGCGTCGTTCCGGATCGCCTGAGTCGCGTCGGCGTGGCGGTGCAGCCCGACTATGCAGCCGGCGCCACCGCGGCGGATCTGTCCACCGATCCGGCCACCGGGCGGGTCCATCTGCGCGTCGAGAATGAAACGGCCAGCATGCCGCTCACCTTGCGCTGGTTGCACCCGACCTTGCCGGAACGGGACCGCATCAGCGTCCTGCAGCCCATGGGTCCCGGCGAATACGAGGCGCGCCTGCCCGATGACCTGAACGAAGCGCGCGCCCTGCGGCTGGAAAGCGCTGCCGGCTGGGTGCTGGAGGGGCGCTGGACGCCCGGGTCGGCCCGCACCCGCCTGTTTCCGCTGGTTTCCCGCGCAGGCTAGGCCGTGGGTGTGACCGCTTGCTTCCACTGCGGCCAACCGGTCCCTGAGAGCGGCCCGCGCCATGAGGTCGTCATTCAGGGACAGGCGCAGCCGGTATGCTGCACGGGCTGCGAGATGGCGGCGCAATGGATCGCCTCCGCTGGCCTGGGTGCCTATTACCGCTGGCGCACGGAGCCTGCGACCGCCCCGGTCGACGCGGTCGGCCCGGATCCCTATCTCGCCTATGATCGGCCCCAGGCCCAGCGGAGTTTCGTCAGCCCGCTCGCCGACGGCCGTTGTGAAGCCGAACTGCTGGTGGAGAATCTCAACTGCGCCGCCTGCGCCTGGCTCATCGAGGGCGCGATGGGCCGCGAGCCCGGCGTCGCTCACGTCCAGGTCAACGCCGCGAACGGCCGCGTGCTGCTGCACTTCGATCCTGCCCGCGCCCGTCTGAGCCAATTGCTGGCGCGTCTGGCCGCGCTGGGCTACAAACCCCACCCCCAACGGCCGGGAGAGGCGCGCGCCCTGCACACCCGCGAACGGCGCCAGGCGCTGAAGCGCCTTGCGGTCGCGGGACTGGGCATGATGCAGGCGATGACCTATGCGCTGTCGCTCTATGGCGGCGACTTCCACGGCATGGATCCGGTGCATGCAGACTTCCTGCGCCTGGTGAGCCTGCTGATCACGACGCCGGTGGTGATCTATGCCGGCGCGCCTTTTTTTCGGCAGGCCTACCGGAGCCTGCGGGCGGGCCGCATCGGCATGGACGTGCCGGTCGCCGTGGCGATCACGGTGGCCTACGCCGCCAGCGTGCGCCATACCCTGGCCGGGGCGGGGGCCGTCTATTTCGACACGGTGTGCATGTTCATTTTCTTCCTGACCCTGGCCCGGTATCTTCAGGCCGCGGCCCGCGCCCGCGCGGGCGACAGCGGCGATGCGCTGGCGCGCCTGCTCCCGGATACCTGCCTGCGGGAAACGGCCGCGGGCCTGGAGACCATCACGCTGCAGGAACTGGCGGCCGGCGACCGGGTCCGCGTCCCGCCCGGCGCCGCCCTTCCCGCTGACGGCCGTTTGCTCGATGAGGGCGCCTGGATCGACGAATCCCTGCTCACCGGGGAATCCCGCCCGGTCCACCGCACCCGCGGCGACCCGCTGGTGGCCGGCAGCCTCAACGGCGCGACCGCGCTGCGTCTGGAAGTGACGGCCTGCAACGCCGACACCACCATCGCCCACATCGGCCGGCTGCTGCGCCGGGCGCAGGCCGAACGCCCGCCGGAAGCGGCGCAGGCCGATCGGCTCGCCGCGGTCTTTGCGCCCACCGTGCTGCTGCTGGCGGCCGCCAGCGCCTGGCTGTGGCGCGCCGACCCCACGCAGGCCATGGACGTGGCGCTGGCGGTGCTGGTCGTGACCTGCCCCTGCGCGCTGTCGATCGCCACCCCGACCGCGCTGGTCGCGGCCAGTGCGCAGTTGCTCTCCCGGGGTGTCGTGGTGCTGCGCGCCGCAGCGCTGGAAACCCTTTGCAACGTCCGGCACGCCATCTTCGACAAGACCGGCACCCTGACGATGGGCCGGCCCCGGATCGCCAGGCTCGAGGTCCTGCGCGAGGGGCTGAGCCCCGACCGGGTCCGGGCCCAGGCCGCCGCACTGGAACGGGCGGTGCATCATCCGCTGGCGCGCGCGTTTACCGGCGATGCGCCGCTGGCCGAATCGGCCGATGACGTGCGCCTCGTCGCCGGCGAGGGGGTCGAGGGGACGCTCGGCGGCCGGATTCTGCGACTCGGCCGGGCCGAGTTCACCGCCGCCCTGTGGGCGTCACCTGCGCCTGCCGCACCTGCGGACGACGCTTCGAGCTGGCTCCTGCTGGGGGATGGGTCCGGACCGCTCGCCTGGTTCGGCATCACCGATCCCGTCCGCGCCGATGCCGCCCGGGCGCTGTGCGAACTGCGCGCCCTGGGCATCGACACGGAGATTGCCAGTGGCGACGCGGCAGCGGTCGTCGACGCCATTGCCGCCGCCGTGCAGTGCCCGCAGGCCCAGGGGCGCTTGCGCCCCGAAGACAAGCTGGCGCGGCTCACCGCGCTTCAGGCAGCGGGAACGACGGTGTTGAGCGTGGGCGACGGCGTCAACGATGCGCCGCTTCTGGCCCAGGCCGACGTTTCCATCGCCATGGCGGGCGGTACGGCCCTGGCCCAGACCAGCGCCGATCTGATCCTGCTCCAGGACCGCCTCGAGCGCCTGCCCGAAATCGTCCGGATCGCCCGTCGCAGCCGACGCATCATCCGTCAGAATCTCGCCTGGGCGCTCGCCTACAACGCGCTGGCCGTGCCGCTTGCCGCCATGGGCCTCGTGACGCCATGGCTCGCCTCGCTGGGCATGTCGCTGAGTTCGGTGCTGGTGGTCTTCAACGCCCAGCGCCTCTATCGCCCCGTGAAAGCCGTGCCACCGCCGGTCTCGGGCCCTGCCGCGGTACATTCCCCATGAACTCGATGTTCCTGCTCATTCCGCTGAGCCTGGTGCTGCTGGCGCTGGCCGTGGCCGCATTTTTCTGGGCGGTCCACAGCGGCCAGTTCGACGATCTGGACAGCCCGGCGTACCGGATGCTGATGGACGATCCACCACCCGCAGACCCCGAGGAACACGAGCCGTGACGGAAACCCTCCCCGCTGCACTGCTGGCCGCCGCCCTGGCCGGCCTGCTCGGCAGCACGCACTGCGTGGGCATGTGCGGCGGCGTGGCGCTGTCGTCCAGCCAGCCGGGACCGTCACCGCAGTGGCGACGCGCCCTGGCGTTCAACGGCGGGCGTATCGCCAGCTACATCCTTGCCGGGGCCCTCGCGGGAGGCATCGCAAGCCGCGTCGGTGCGGTCCTGCCGGCTGCAGCGCCATGGGGCAGCATCCTGCGCATCGCCACGGGCTTGCTGATGGTGGGCATCGGGCTGCAGATCGCGATCGGCTGGACCGGACTGCGGCGACTGGAACGGCTGGGTGTCCCGGTGTGGCGCTGCCTCGGCCCGATGGCGGCCCGTCTGGATCCGCGCCGGAGCGCCCTGCATTCGCTGGCCTTCGGCGCCTTGTGGGGATGGATCCCGTGCGGGCTCGTCTACAGCGCGCTGCTGGCCGCGCTGGTCAGCGGCGAAGCGAGCGCGGGCGCCGCCATCATGCTGGCGTTCGGTCTGGGCACTGCGCCGGCGCTGTTGTCGCTGGGCCTCGTGGGCGATCGACTGCGACCCCTGATGCGGAAAGCCGGCTGGCGCCGATCCTCCGGCGCGCTGGTCATCGGTCTCGGACTGTGGACGGTGGCCGGCGCCTGGGTCATGGCAGGGTCCCATCAGGGCCATCACCACCCGCCCGGGTCAGCCCTCTCGGCGCCGCGTGAAGCCACCCCCATCGCTGCCCATGTCGGCCACGACATGCAGGCGGGGCAGATCCAGTAACGCCACCTCGCGACCATCGACCGTGATGAGACCGTCCTGCTGAAACCGGGCCAGCAGGCGGCTGATGGTCTCCATGGCAAGTCCCAGGTAATTGGCGATCTCGCCGCGTGACATGCTCAGGTGGAAGCGGCTCGCCGACAGGCCGCGCCCCACGAACCGGCTCGAGAGGCTGAGCAGGAAGGCGGCCATGCGCGCCTCCGATCCCTTCTTGCCGAGCAGCAGCAGCATCTGCTGGTCCTGCTGGATCTCGCGCGACAACAGGCGCATCAACTGGCGGCGCAGCCCGGGGACACAGCCGCTCAGTTCATCCAGACGGTCGAAGGGAATTTCGCAGACGCTGGTGTCCTCCAACGCCACCACCGAACAGTCGTGCACGTCGGCCGCAATGGCGTCGAAGCCGACGAGCTCGCCGGGAAAATGAAACCCCGTGATCTGTTCGGCGCCATCCTCGCCCACGGTGACGCTTTTTACCGAGCCGGTGCGGATGGCGAAGATCGACCGCAAGGGGTCGCCCTGCAGAAACAGCTGCTTGCCGCGAGCAACGGGCGCGTGGCGCTGGACCAGCTGTTCCAGTCGCCGCAGATCCGACTCGCCGATGCCATAGGGCAGGCACAACTCGCGCAGGCTGCAATTTCCGCAGGCGCGCTTCAACTCGCCAAATGGAATAACCGCTGTCACGGCAGGCCCCGTCGGTGGTCGTGATGAACAGAGTGGCACTGCGCCGGACGAACCGAGCCGGCGCCGGGATCCCGTTTGGCGGCAGTGCGCTGGTGCCATTAAAAACCGCGCCTTTGATCCAGGTCAAGGCATCGATCTTGACCGCTGTCGCGCGCATCGGCTAGGATGCGCCGCTTGCGTGGGCGGTTAGCTCAGCGGTAGAGCACTGCCTTCACACGGCAGGGGTCACAGGTTCGAATCCTGTACCGCCCACCACCCCACTGTCGCCGCTTCCCCCGCCTCGCGGCCTGACCCCGATCCTTGCCGAAGCCCGTTGCCTGGACCTCGCCGGTCGGCATGCCGCTTCATCTTGGCCGCAATCCGGCCGATCGAGTCGCCCTCTCCGCGCTGTCGGCCCGCCGAATCGGCATGCCTCATCAGGAACCGCCGGTACGCTGGCGGCCCAGCGCCCAGCGTACATGCTCGCGCACCAGTTCCGAGGGATGTTCGAGCCGCGCCGCCAGCGCCGCCGTGATGGCCGGATCGGACGGTGCGTTGCCCAGCGCCACCGCCAGATTGCGCAGCCAGCGCACATATCCGATGCGGCGTATGGGCGAGCCGGCGAGACGCGCGTCGAACGTCGGCTCGTCCCAGGCAAACAGATCCAGCAGCCGCGGCGCATCCAGCGCATGGCGTGGCGCGAAGTCGGCCTCGGCCGTGAGGCTGGCGTAGCGGTTCCAGGGACAGACCAGCTGGCAGTCGTCGCAGCCGTAGATGCGGTTGCCCATGAGCGGCCGCAGCGGCTCGGGGATGCTCCCGTGATGCTCGATGGTGAGATAGCTGATGCACCGCCGCGCATCGAGGCGATAGGGCCCGAGAATGGCGCCCGTCGGACAGACGTCGATGCAGGCCTGGCAACTCCCGCAATGCGACTGCACGGGCTGATCGACCGGCAGCGGCAGGTCGGTCAGGATCTCGCCCAGAAAAAACCAGGAGCCGGCCTGCCGGTCGAGCAGGTTGGTGTGCTTGCCGATCCAGCCCAGCCCGGCCTGTCGCGCCAGCGCCTTTTCCAGCACTGGCGCGCTGTCGGTGAAAACCCGGTAACCGTGCGGCGCGGCGGCCTCGGCGATCCGTTGCGCCAGTTGCTCCAGCCGCTTGCGCAGGACCTTGTGATAGTCCCGCCCCAGGGCATAGCGCGCGACGTAGCCCAGATCCGGCCGGTTCAGGATGTGATCGGGATACTCGGCCGGCGGACGATAATCCATGCGCACGCAGACGGCTCGCCGGCTTCCCGGCACGAGCCGTTCCGGGTGGCGCCGCAGCGCGACGTTGCGCGCCATGTAGCCCATGTCGCCGTGGCATCCCGCCGCGAGCCATTCCTCCAGCCGGTCGGCATCGGCATCCACGGTCAGCGTCGTGATGCCCACCTGCTGGAAGCCCAGCGCACGCCCCCAGGTCTTGATCGCGCGCGCCAGCGCCGGCAGGTCCCCGGCGGCCGACTCCAGACTAACGGACATTGGCGCACCGCTTCATGAACCGTATTCTAGCGCCTGCACCCCACGCGCCTCCAAAGGACCTCTGCCATGCCCTCGTTCGCAGCGCCCCCCCGCGCCGTCCCGACGAGGGCGCACCGCGCGGATGAGATGCGGCTGCTGGATGCCCGGCTCGTGCGGCATGCGGCCATCGACGACTACGCGCTGATGCAGCAAGCCGGACGCGCCGCCTTCTTCCGCCTGCGCCGGCGCTGGCCGCAGGCGCGGCGACTGGGAGTCGTCTGCGGACCGGGCAACAACGG
>JAJXTQ010000048.1 GCA_021783685.1 Pseudomonadota bacterium
TCCCTTCGCTGGGTCTGGCCTATGACGCGCTGCGCAGCGGAGGCGGCGCGCCAGTCGTGCTCAACGCCGCGAACGAACTGGCGGTGGCGGCGTTTCTCGAACGGCGCCTGCCGTTCGTCGGTATTCCGGCCTTGATCGATCGGGCCTTGCAGCGCCTCGGCGACCAAGCGGCAGGATGCTGGGAGGCGGTGATAGAATTGGACCGCAGGACACGCGCGAGCTGCGCGGCGTGGCTGGAGGAGGGGTCATGACTCAGGTGCTGTCGTCCGTGCTGGCCTTTCTGGTGGCCTTGGCCATTCTCATCGCCATTCACGAAGCGGGGCATTTCTGGGTCGCGCGCCGCATGGGCGTCAAGGTGTTGCGCTTCAGTGTCGGTTTCGGGCGTTCGATCTGGCGGCGGACCGGCTCGGATGGCACCGAGTACCGGCTCGCCCTGATTCCCCTGGGCGGCTACGTCAAGATGCTGGATGAGCGGGAAGGGCCCGTCGCCGCAGAAGAGTCGGGGCGGGCTTTCAATCGCCAGTCGGTGCCGGTGCGCGCTGCCATCGTCGCCGCGGGTCCCGCCGCGAATCTCTTGCTGGCCATCGCCCTCTACTGGGTGGTCCTGTGTCTCGGCGTACCGGGAATGCGCACGCTGATCGACACCCCGGCGCCGGGTACGGCAGCCGCGCTGGCCGGTCTGCGCGCCGGCGACGAAATCCTGAGCGTCAATGGCACGCCGACGCCCACATGGGAGCAGCTGGGCATCAACCTCGTGGATGCTGCGCTGGACGAACGCGCGCTCGAACTGCAGATCCGGGGTGAAGACGCGGCACAGCGTGCGGTGACGCTCGCCGCCGATTGGGCGGGATCGCTCGACGATCCGGCCCGCCTGAACGAGTTTCTCGGGCTGGCACCCTACCAGCCGCCGCTGCCCGCGGCAGTGGGTACGCTGCAGGCCGACGGTCCGGCTGCCCGGGCCGGACTCCAGCCCGACGACCGCATTCTCGCGATGGAAGGAGTGGCCGTCGCCGATTGGGAGGACTGGGTGCAGCGGGTGCGCGCGCATCCCGACCGGACCGTCGGACTCGATGTCGAGCGGAGCGGGAAGGTGCTCCAGCTGACCTTGCGCATCGGCGCCCGGCAGCAGGACGGCGCATCCATCGGTTTCGTGGGAATCAGTCCCCGCGTCCCGGAAGAGTTGCAAGAGAGGCTGCGTGCCGAGTACCGTTATGCCCCGGCGGCGGCGCTGCCGGCGGCCATCCAGCGCACCTGGCAGATGAGCCTGATGACCTTGCGCATGATCGGCCGGATGGCGACCGGCCAGTTGGGGCTGGAGAACCTGAGTGGTCCCATCAACATCGCCCAGTATGCGGGATATTCGGCGCAGATCGGGCTGGTCTCCTATCTGGGCTTCCTGGCGGTCATCAGCATCAGTCTGGGCGTGCTCAACCTGTTGCCAGTGCCGGTGCTCGACGGGGGCCATCTGGCGTTTTATCTGGTGGAGTGGGTTCGGGGGCGACCCCTTTCGGAGCGTATCCAACAATGGGGGCAACAGCTTGGCGTCGTCGCGCTGGTGCTCATGATGGGGCTTGCGTTCTACAACGATTTGGTTCGACTTCTGGCGCCATGATCTGCAGGATCGCGCAGACTTGGATTCCATCACCCTCAAGGTCTTTATGAACAAAAAACTGTGGTCGCGCCTGACAGGGGCTTTGTTGTGGCTGTGTCTGGGGTCGGCGTGGGCATTCGACCCGTTCGTCGTCCAGAGCATCGAGGTTCAGGGGTTGGCGCGCCATGACGTTTCGAGGGTCAATCGGGCCATCGGCCTGAACGTGGGCGACCGGGTCGATGAGGAACGCGTGCGTCAGATGACCCGCGAGTTGTTCAAGACCGGTTATTTCAGTGACGTCGGGTTCACGCGGCAGGGCGACACCCTGGTCGTGCGCGTGGTCGAGCGCCCCAGCATCGCCCGCTTCACGGTGACCGGCAACAAGGAAATTCCGTCCGACAAGCTGCTCCAGGGGCTGCGCGACGTGGGTCTGGCCGAGGGACGCGCCTTCGATCGATCGGTGCTCGAGCAGGTCGAGCAGGAGCTGCGCCGCCAGTACTTCGCCAACGGCCGCTACGCCGTGAAGATCGATACCCAGGTCAACGACGAATCCGACAATCGCGTCGCGGTGGCGATCACGATCGACGAGGGGGACGTCGCCAGCATCCGCCGCATCAACATCGTCGGCAACGATGCGTTCAGCGATGAAGAACTGCTCAAGCCGCTGCGGTCGCGGAGCAAGAGCTGGTGGCGGTTGTTCGGCAGTCGCGACCGCTATTCCCAGCAGACGTTCTCGGGCGATCTCGAGACCCTGACGTCGTTTTATCAGGATCGCGGCTACCTCAATTTCCGCGTCGAATCGACCCAGGTTTCCCTGTCGCCGGACAAGGAGAGCATCTACCTCACCCTCAATGTCTACGAAGGCCCGAAGTATCAGGTCAGTGATGTGGCCCTGCTGGGTGAACTCGTCCTGCCGGAATCTCAGTTGCGGCCGCTGGTGACCGTCCGTCCCGGCAGCACCTTCTCACGCCAGCAGGCGACCGAGTCGGCCAAGAAGATCGCCGAGCGGCTGGGCGATGAAGGCTACGCGTTTGCGCAGGTCGAGCCGATGACCGACATCGACGAGGCGAACCGGCAGGTGAAGATCAACCTGTTGGTGAAGCCCGGCAATCGGTACTACGTGCGCAACGTCAACTTCCGCGGCAACGTCACCACCCAGGACCAGGCGCTGCGGCGCGAAATGCGCCAGTACGAGGGCGCTTCCTTCGCGGCCAGCGAGATTGCGCGTTCGCGGGTGCGGCTGGCGCGCCTGCCGTTCATCGAGCAGGCCGACGTCAAGGTCAACCCGGTGCCGGGCGAAAGCGACCGCGTCGACGTCGATTTCGACGTCACCGAGCGCAGTGCCGGCGCCTTCCAGGTCGGCGTGGGGTATTCGAGCGGCCAGGGCGTGCTGCTCAACGCGAACGTGTCGCACAGCAACTGGTTCGGGACCGGCAACCGCGTCAGCCTGGACTTCGTCACCAGCGAGTTCAGTCGCAACTACAGCGCTTCCCTGACCCAGCCGTTCTATACCGTGGATGGCGTGAGTCGCACCATCTCCCTGTTCCAGCGCTCCACGGATTCGCTTACCCGGGTGAGCTCGCGCTTCGACACCGATACCTGGGGCGGCTCGCTGCGCTATGGCATCCCGGTCACCGAATACGACAGCATCCGGGTCGGCGGCAGCTTCCGCGCGACGCAACTGACCGTGCTGGAGGGCAGCACGCCGCAGCAGATCATCGATTTCGTCGATCAGAACGGTGATTCCTTCAATGCGCTGACCTTCGACACGGGCTGGATCCGCGACACGCGCAACCGCACGGTCTTCGCCGACAAGGGCTACATCCACCGCCTGTTCGCCGACATCGCGGTACCGGTCGTGGATCTGGAGTACTACAAGCTCACCTACGACTATGAGCAGTATTTCCCCTTCAATCGCTACCTGACCGGCGCAGCGCGGGTCGGCATCGGCTACGCGGACAGCTACGGCGAAACGACGGATCTGCCGCCTTATGAGAAGTTCTTTGCCGGTGGCATCAACTCGGTGCGCGGCTATCAGGGCAGTTCGCTGGGCAAACGCGATGAATACAACAATCCGCTGGGCGGCAACTTCCGCACCATCACCCAGCTCGAGATGTTCTTCCCGACCTTGCTCGGCGAGAGCCGAAATTCGCGGCTGAGTGTTTTTCTCGATGCCGGCAACGTGTTCGATCGCTACGAGGACTTCGACGCCGGGGAGTTGCGGGCTTCTACCGGCGTCGGCTTCCAATGGCTGACGCCGATCCTGGGTCTGCTCGAATTCGCGGTGGCCTACCCGCTGAACGACGAGCCCGGGGATGACACCGAGGTCTTCAGTTTCACTTTCGGGGCGACTTTCTGAGCAGGGCAGATTAGCGATGGAGATGCGAGCGATCGTGACGGCGGCCCTGCTCGGGTTCGCAAATCTGGCGCATGCGGAGATGAAGGTCGGTGTGATCGATCTGGCGCAGTTGCTGCGCGAGGCGCCACAGGCGCGCGATTTGCGCGAGAGCCTCGAGGCGGATCTGGAACAGCGCAAACGCACGTTGGCGCGCGAGGAGACGGCGTTTACGCAACGGCAGGAAAGTTTCGACCGCGAGGGGCCCTCGCTGACCCCGGAGCGTCGTGAACAGGCCGAGCGTGAACTGCTGGTGGCCCAGCGCGAGCTCATCCGCAAGCGTCGCCAGTTCGAGGAGGAATTGCAGGCGCGGCGCATGGAGGGACTGCGGGAGATCGATCGCAGCGTGACGCGGGTCATCCGCCAGCTCGCCGAGCGCGAGAAGTACGACCTGATTCTTTCCGAAGGCGTGCTCTACGCCTCGCCGCGGATGGACATCACGGCCAAGGTGATCCAGGAACTGCAGGGCAAGGTGCCCTGAATCCGCCGTTGGGGGGCGACATGGCGGCATACAGCCTGGCGGAACTGGCCGAGCGTCTCGGTTGTCGACTGATCGGTCCGGGCGAGGTGCTCGTCTCGGGCGTTTGTCCGCTGTCGCCCGGCCGGCCGGGATGCGTGGGGTTTCTCGCGGCGCCGGCGTACCGGCGCCTCCTCGGCGATACCCAGGCGGTGGCCGTGATTCTCAAACCCGAGGACGCGGCCCTCTGCCCGGTCCCGGCGTTGGTGACCGAGCATCCCCATCTCGCTTTCGCGGAACTGGCGACGCTGTTGCATCCGCCGGAGTCCATCCGGCCGGGCTGTCACCCGTCCGCAGTCATCGACCCCACGGCCTCGATCCATCCCCGGGCAGAGGTCGGGCCGCACTGCGTGATCGAGGCGGGGGTCGCGATCGGCGAGGACGTCGTGCTCGGGCCGCAATGCCTCGTCCGCCGCAATGCCCACATTGGCGATGAAACGCGTCTGACGGCGCGTGTCTACATCGGCCCCGGCGTGCACCTCGGGCGGCGCTGCGTCCTGCACCCCGGCGCGGTGATCGGCGCCGACGGCTTCGGCTTTGCGCAGGATGGCGAGCGCTGGATCAAGGTGCCCCAGCTCGGTACGGTCCGGATCGGCGACGATGTGGAAATCGGCGCCAACACGACGGTGGACCGCGGCGCTCTCGAAGACACGGTGATCGAGGACGGGGTCAAGCTCGACAACCAGATCCAGATCGGCCATAACGTGAAAATCGGCCGGCACACCGCCATTGCCGCCTGTACGGGGATCTCGGGCAGCACGGTCATCGGCGCGCACTGCATGATCGGCGGCGGGGTCGGCATGAGCGGCCATCTCCAGATCGCCGATGGCGTCGTGATCACGGGCATGACCATGGTGACCCATTCCCTCCGTGCGGCGGGCGTGTATTCGTCGGGCATCCCCGCAGACGCCAATCGGCGCTGGCAACGCAACGCGGCGCGCTTTCGCCATCTGGACGAATTGGCAGATCGCGTGCGACGGCTGGAGCGATCGGGGACGGTCCCGGCATTCGGAAGCGACGAAGAAGGATCCACTGCTTGAGCGAAATGGACATCCCGCAGATCCAGGCCCTGTTGCCCCATCGCTATCCGTTCCTGCTGCTGGACCGTGTGGTGGCCCTGGAGCCCGGGCGGCAGTTGCAGGCTCTCAAGAACGTCACCATCAACGAGCCGTTTTTCCAGGGGCATTTTCCCGGGCGACCGGTGATGCCGGGCGTCCTGATCCTGGAGGCGATGGCTCAGGCCACCGGGATTCTGGCCTATCGCAGTGCCGCGACGCCGCCCGATCCCGCCGAACTCTACTATCTGGTCGGAATCGACCGGGCGCGCTTCAAGAAGCCCGTCGGCCCCGGGGATCAACTGCAGATCCATGTCGAGCTGGTGCGGACCCTCAAGCAGATCTGGCGTTTCGAGACGCGCGCCGAGGTTGCGGGTGTCCGTGTGGCCGAGGCCGCAATCATGTGCGCGGCGCGGAGATATGACCGTGATTGACGCGCGCGCCATCATCGATCCCGGCGCGGTACTGGCCGACGACGTCTCCATCGGGCCATACAGCGTCATCGGCGCGGGCGTGGAGATCGGCCCTGGCTGCGTCATCGGGCCGCATGTCGTCATCAAGGGCCCCACCCGCATCGGCCGCAACAACCGGATCTATCAGTTCGCGTCCATCGGCGACGACCCCCAGGACAAGAAATACCGCGGCGAACCCACGCGCCTCGAGATCGGCGACGACAACACGATCCGGGAATATTGCACCCTCAACCGCGGCACGGTTCAGGACGAGGGCGTGACCCGCATCGGCAGCCGCAACTGGATCATGGCCTATGTCCACATCGCCCACGACTGCGTGCTGGGCAGCGACATCGTCATGGCCAACAACGCCAGCCTGGCCGGCCACGTGCATATCGACGACCACGCCATCCTGGGCGGTTTCGCCATGGTGCACCAGTTCTGCAAGATCGGCGCCTATGCCTTCCTGCAGTTCGCCGCCGGCGTGAACCGGGACGTGCCGCCCTTCGTGGTGGCCTCCGGCATTCCGGCCAAACCCGCGGGCCTGAACACCGAGGGCCTGCGCCGGCACGGCTTCGATGCCGAACGCGTGGGCGCCCTGAAAAGGGCCTACAAGCTGCTGTATCGCAGCGGCCTGCGTCTCGAACAGGCGCGCGAGCAGATCGCGGCCCTGTCCATGGAATGTCCGGATGTGGCCCGGTTCAGCCATTTCCTGGAATCCAATCCCCGCAGCATCATCCGCTGACATGACCCTGCGCATCGCCATCGTTGCCGGCGAGCTGTCCGGCGATCAGCTGGGCGGCGCGCTGGCTGCCAGCCTCGGGCGGCAGGCGGGCGGGCGGCTCGAGCTGACCGGCGTCGCCGGCCCGTCCATGCGCGCGGCGGGGGTCCGGCCGCTCGCCGATTGCCGCGAGCTCGCGGTGATGGGACTCGCCGAGGTGATCCGCCATGTGCCGCGGTTGATGCGCTTGCGCCATGAGCTGCTCGACCATTTCCTGCGCCATCGGCCGGACGTCTTCGTCGGGATCGATGCGCCGGATTTCACCCTGGGGCTGGAGCGCCGCCTGCACGCGGCCGGGATTCGCACGGTCCACTACGTCAGCCCCTCGGTATGGGCGTGGCGGCAGGGCCGCATCCGGGGCATCCGGCGCTCGGTCGACGCCATGCTGACCTTGTTGCCTTTCGAGGCTGAGTTCTACCGGCGGCATGGTGTCCCGGTGCGCTTCGTGGGCCATCCCTTGGCGGATCGGTTGCCGGACCCGCCCGATCGACGGGCCGCACGGCGCCGTCTGGGCTTGCCGGAAGGGGCGCGCCTCATCGGCCTGTTGCCGGGCAGCCGGCGCGGCGAGATCGACCGGCTGGCAGAGCCTTTCCTGGCGGCAGCGAGCTGGCTTGCCACGAAGACGCCCGGCGCGCAGTTCCTGCTGCCGCTGGCCCATGCGGACTTGCGCGAGCCCATCGACGCCGTGCGTGCCCGGGTGGCGCCGGACTTGTCGCTGCAGATCCTGGAGGGCGGCGCGCACGATGTGCTGGAAGCCAGCGACGCGGCCTGGGTGGCCAGCGGGACGGCAACGCTCGAGGCCATGCTGCTCGGCTGCCCGATGGTGGTGGGCTACCGGCTGGCCCCGCTCACCCATGCCTTGGCGCGCCACCTCGTGCGCACCGATCATGTGGCCCTGCCGAACCTCCTCGCCGGAGAGCGGCTGGTGCCGGAGCTGATTCAGGATGCGGCCACGCCCGCGGCGCTCGGTGCGGCGATGCAGCGCTTGCTGGCGGAGCCGGAGCACTGCGCGTCCCTGCGGATCCGCTTCGCGGCGCTGCGGGAGCAGTTGCGCGCCGGCGGCGCCGAGGCGGCCGCCGACGCCGTGCTGCGCGTCGCGCGGGGTCGGGCGCCGGGATGACCGGCGCCTACGCGCTGCGCTGGATTGCCGGCGTCGACGAGGCCGGCCGCGGACCCCTGGCGGGTCCGGTCATGGCGGCGGCGGTCATCCTGAATCCGGAGCGGCCCGTTGCGGGCCTCGATGACTCCAAGCGCCTGACCCCCAAGCGACGCGAGGCGCTGTTCGAGCTCATCGTCACGCGCGCCCATGCCTGGGCGATCGGCCGGGCCGAGGTCGCGGAAATCGACGAGATGAACATCCTGCAAGCCACCCTGCTGGCCATGTCCCGCGCGGTGGCTGCGCTCACCGTTCGGCCCGATGCGGTCTGGATCGACGGCAATCAGGCGCCGGCACTGCCGATGCCGGCCCGGACCTTCATCGGCGGCGACCGCGACCGGGGCGCCATCAGTGCGGCGTCGATCCTCGCCAAGGTCGCCCGCGACCGTGAAATGGCGCAACTGGCCGAGCGTCATCCCGCATATGGCTTCGACCGCCATCAGGGTTACCCGACTGCCGCGCACCTCGCCGCCTTGCGGCAGCACGGCCCGAGCCCGGTGCACCGGCGCAGCTTCGCCCCGGTCCGGCGCGCGCTCGCCGGAGATTCGGCATGACCGTCTCGTTCGTCCACCTGCGCGTTCACACCGAGTATTCGCTGGTGGACGGCGTGGTGCGCATCAAGCCGCTGATCGCCCGGGCGCGGGAACTGGGCATGCCGGCCGTCGGCCTTACGGACCAGTCCAATCTGTTCGGCCTGGTGAAGTTCTACAAGGCAGCGCGCAGTGCCGGCATCAAACCGATCGCCGGGGTGGATGTCTGGGTGGATGAGGGCGATGCGCAACCGCCCAGCCGGCTGACGCTGTTCGGCCAGAACCTCGCCGGCTACCGCCATCTCACACGCCTGGTGACCCGGCTCTACCGCGACGGCCAGCGCCGCGGGGCGCCGCTGCTGACATGGGATTGGCTGGCGGACGAGGGCACCGATGGACTGATCGCGCTTTCCGGCGGTCGGGAAGGCGCGATCGGCCGTGCGCTCCTCGCTGGGCGGGAGGAGCAGGCGCGCGGCCTGCTGGACGCGGCGCTGAAGCTCTTCGGGGATCGCTACTATCTCGAGCTGACCCGCATCGGTCATCCCGATGAGCGGGCCTATCTGCCGGCGGCGGTCGATCTGGCCGGCCGGCATGGCGTGCCGCTGGTGGCGACCAACGACGTGCGCTTTCTGGAGCGGTCGGATTTCGAGGCGCACGAGGTGCGGGTGTGCATCAACCGCGGCCGTCTGCTCGACGACCCGCGCCGGCCGCGCGACTACACCGCCGAGCAGTTTCTGCGTTCACCCGCGCAGATGGCGGAGTTGTTCGCCGATGTGCCCGAGGCGCTGGCCAACAGCGTCGAGATCGCGCGCCGCTGCAGCCTGCAACTGCAGCTCGGCGAAAATGTGTTGCCGCGCTTCCCGGTGCCGGATGCGCGTCCTCCCGAGGACCATCTCGCCGATCTGGCCCGCGCGGGGCTCGGGCAACGGCGGGATGCGGGACGCGCCAATGCCGGCCCGCCGGTCGCGTATGACGAGCGGCTGGCCCGCGAACTCGCGGTCATCAGCGGCATGGGCTTTGCCGGTTACTTCCTGATCGTGGCGGATTTCATCCGCTGGGCGCGCGACAACGGCGTGCCGGTGGGCCCGGGACGCGGTTCGGGCGCCG